>NZ_WXWI01000054.1:0-38251 GCF_009904895.1 Vibrio sp. V31_P5A7T61 | reverse complement strand
TCCAACAGAACGATAATGAATTGACTGTGCCGATAGTGCTAAAAGCCCTATCAATTTGGTCACTCAGTTCATTGAAACCGAAGTGCTTATTGCTAAGCATTTTGATTATCATCAACGAGTGCCCACACAGATTGATTGGTTTAAATTGTTAAAGAGCTGGCTTGCGAATCTCTCGTTGAGCTTCGAAGCGGAGGTGAATTCTAGCGAGTTAATTTGAAGAGTCAAACACTTTTTCAAATTTTCTTTTTTAGAAGCTTTCCCTCAACCAACACTGCCTGAAGCCTTGCGGCGTCTGCCGTGTCAGTGAGGTCGCATTATAGAGATCCGTTTAATCTTGGCAAGCTTTATTTAACGAAAATAGTCAAAATAATGCTTAAAGGGGACTTTTTTAGCCAAAGCCTTATTTATCCCACTTTATCAAGACGAAACAAACACGTTACCCACAGAGTTATGCACATTAACCTAATTATATGCCTGAACCATTCACTTCTTTTGCCTCTTCATGAAGGCCACACTCTCTTTTCAAACCGAAAAATCGAGTTTCTTCTTCACTCATTCCTGGTTTCCATTGGCGAGTGGTATGCCAGTCACCAACCGAAAGATAGCCTTGCTCCCATAATGGATGGTAAGGAAGGTTATTTTCTTTTAAATAATAATGCACATCTTTATTACTCCAGTCGATCACTGGTAAAAATTTAAAAACATTATTTTGAATCGACAGAATCGGCAAGTTGGCTCTCGATTGAGACTGCTCGCGACGTAAACCAGAAAACCAAGTACCGACCGATAAGTTGCTTAAAGCACGACGCATAGGCTCAACTTTATTTATTTGGTTATAACGGCTGATGCCATCAATCCCCTGCTCCCAAAGTTTGCCATACTTAGCTTCTTGCCAAGCTGGTGTGATCTCGGCACGAGTAACATGCAAATTCAGGTTTAGGCTTTCGATTAATTGGTCTATGAATTGATAGGTTTCTGGGAACAAATAGCCGGTATCGGTCAAAATAACTGGAATGCCAGGCTTAATATCCGATACCAAGTGCAACATCAGAGCAGCCTGAATACCAAAACTCGATGATAAAACATGAGTGCCCGATAGATTCTCTAAAGCCCATGCAACGCGCTGCTGAGCGGTCAGTGTCTCAAGATAGCCATTTAACTCGGCAAGGTAGAGCGTTTGCTCGACCTTACTCAATGTTAATAGATGCTCAAGCTCGAGGGTTAAAATAGGATGCTTAGGCATAAAAATCCCTCTTAGAGATAACCACCTCTTCTATAATTCCGACACGAATAGTAAAGTCACCAAATCCTTCATCAGCATTTCGCTCATGTGCCCAGCGATCAATCAATACATCAAGCTCTTGTAAAATCTGTTGGTCAGTGATGTTCTCTTTATACATTTTAGGGATGCGCGTTCCCGCTCGATTGCCCCCTAAATGAAGATTGTAACGCCCCGGCGCTTTGCCAACTAAGCCGACTTCAGCAAGCATCGCCCGCCCACATCCATTAGGACACCCTGTAACACGCAAGATAATATTGTCTTCTTTTGGTAAGCCATGTTTGTTCAGAAGGTTCTCAACACCCGTGACAAACTGAGGCAAAAAGCGCTCAGCTTCGGCCATCGCCAATGGACAAGTTGGGAATGACACACAGGCCATCGAATTCTTACGCTGCTCGCTGACCTGATCATTGATTAAACCATGTAGCCGAGCGATCTGTTCAATCTCTGCTTTATCTTCCGCTGCCACGCCAGCGACAATCAGATTTTGATTGGCTGTCATACGAAAATCACCCTGATGGATCTTAGCGATTTCAGCGACACCGGTTTTCAATGGTTTACCTGGGAAGTCCAATAAACGGCCATTTTCAATAAACAGCGTTAGGTGATGCTTACCGTCAATACCTTCTATCCAACCGATGCGATCGCCACGTTCGGTAAATTGATAGGGACGACTTGGCGCAAATTGAATACCTGCACGTTTTTCAACTTCAGCTTTAAAGACCTCAACACCCACTCTATCTAAAGTGTATTTGGTTTTGGCGTTTTTACGATTAGAGCGGTTACCCCAGTCACGCTGAGTTGTGACCACTGCTGCTGCAACCTCTAAGGTTTTCTCTAAAGGAATAAAGCCAAAATCATCCGCACGGCGCGGATAGGTTGACGTATCGCCATGCGTCATCGCCAAACCGCCGCCCACCAGCACATTGAAACCAACTAATTTGCCATGCTCAGCAATCGCGACGAAATTCAGATCGTTGGCATGAACGTCGACATCATTTTGCGGCGGGATCACCACTGTCGTTTTAAACTTACGTGGTAGATAGTGCTGACCTAAAATCGGCTCATCATCTTCTGTCGTTTCTACTTTTTCACCGTCCAACCAAATTTCGGCGTAAGCGCGAGTTTTCGGTAATAGATGTTCACTGATTTTTTTCGCCCACTGATAAGCTTCTTGGTGCAATTCAGATTCAACAGGGTTTGAAGTACACAACACATTGCGGTTCACATCACCAGCCGTAGCAATCGAATCAATACCAATGCTATTCAGCGTTTGGTGCATCAACTTAATATTAGGCTTTAACACGCCATGAAACTGAAACGTCTGCCGCGTAGTTAAACGAATGCTGCCATAAAGAGAATGCTCACTAGCAAACTTATCTATCGCCAACCACTGCTGAGGAGTAATAATCCCTCCCGGCATACGAGCTCGTAACATCACATTATGTAGAGGCTCTAATTTTTGCTTGGTTCGTTCGTTACGAATATCGCGATCATCTTGCTGATACATACCGTGAAAACGGATCAACTGAAAATTATCCGCGCTAAATCCACCGGTAATACGATCTTGCAGATCCTGCTCGATCGTACCCCGTAAAAAATTACTTTCTCGCTTTAAACGCTCGTTATCCGAGAATGGCCCCAATACTTGGCCTAATACTTCTTGCTGTGGCGATTGTGGTTTAGTGCCCATTAGTAAACATCCCTTTGGTAACGCTTCGCTTTACGTAAATCATTAATAAATTGTTCTGCTTGATCTTTGTCTAAACCACCTTGCTGGATGGCAATCGTAATCAGAGCTTGATGAACATCTTTCGCCATATACTGAGCGTCGCCACACACATAAAGGTAAGCTCCTTGTTCAATCCATTGCCAAACTTGCTCAGCTTGTTCTAACAAACGATGCTGCACATAAACTTTTTCATGCTGATCTCGGCTGAATGCCACATCCAAACGGGTTAATAGGCCAGACTTCAAATATTTCTGCCACTCAAGCTGATAGAGAAAATCTTGGGTAAAGGTGCGATCGCCAAAAAATAACCAGTTTTTCCCCGGCGCAGCCCGATTATCTCGCTCTTGAATAAAACTGCGGAAAGGCGCAATCCCGGTTCCGGGGCCAATCATAATAATTGGCGTATTATCATCTTCTGGGAGTTTGAAATGGTTATTGGCTTCTACAAAGATTTTTACCTGCTCGCCTTCAGCCAATTGATGAGCAATAAAGCTCGATGCACCACCTTGACGCCGCTCGTCGTTAACCGGATATTCAACCACGGCAACAGTAAGATGTACTTCTTCATCAACTTCTCGTTGGCTAGAAGCGATTGAATATAATCGAGGGGTTAATCGGCGCAGTACACCGATCAACTGATCAGCCGACAAGGCACATTTTTTCTCTTTTAATACATCAATAATTTGCGTCTGCGCTGAATACTCACGAAGCTTGTCTTTATTTTCGACCAGTTTTTGCAACTTTTTACTGGCTGACAATTCGGCATATTGACTAATAAACTGAGGGTTAGATGCAGTGATCTCATAATGGTTAACTAACGCATCATAGACAGTGCATGGCGAGCCGTCGACTGCAACCTGCTCATCACCAGTTAAACCCACCAGCGTTAAGATCTGTTGCACTAATTGAGGGTTGTTCTCATACCAGACACCAAGCGCATCACCTGGCTGATAAGTTAACCCTGAATCGGTTAAATCAATCTCGATATGTCGCACGTCTTTTCCGGAATCGCGACCGGTAATTTTTTGGCTAGTTAATAACGTGGCTAGATAAGGATTCTGTTTTGAATAGCTCGCTTGCTTGGCATCAATTTGACTAAGCGGAAGCTGTACAACCTGCCCTTGCTCAGAAGATAGAGCTTGTTGTACCTCTTGCAACGCTTTCGCCTGCCATTCAGCGACTGGTTGCGCGTAATCGACATCACAATCGATGCGTTCAATAAAACGCTGCGCACCTAATTTTTCCAAAAACAGGTCAAAATCTTTGCCCGTTTGACAGAAAAATTCGTAGCTCGAGTCTCCTAAGCCAATCACGCCGTATTTTAAGTGCGGTAATTTAGGTGCTTTTTTAGATTGTAAAAACTCATGCAAGACCAATGCATTATCAGGCGCTTCTCCTTCACCATTGGTTGAAGCGACAATAATCACGTGCGTTTCTTTCGCCAGATCTTTGCCTTTGTAATCGCTGGCATCAAATAGCTTAACTGCAATACCCAATGATTGAGCCTCTTGCTCAAGTTGTTGAGCTACGCCTTTGGCATTACCGGTTTGCGAAGCAAAAATGATCGTTAATTGGCCTTGTGGCGTCGAAGTTATTGATAGAGCTTGAGACACCGCAGCACCAACACGGTTAGTAGGCGCTTGACTTAACCCCCAGAAATAACCGCTCAACCAAGCCAATTGATGCGGCGATAGTTCCGTTGCCGTTTGCTGCAGTTGTGAAAGCTGAGAGTCGTTGATTGGGCTGGCTAACGATGCCAATTCTTGTGGTAAGGTATTTCCTGAAGACATTGTCACGACGTCCTTATTCATTGCGTGACGATAGATTAACCACTCTCTTTAATAACAAGAAAGAATAGAAGAGAATGTTTTATAACTTTTTGGAAGTAAGAAAGTCACCACTCAATCAAAGCGACTTTCGATTCTGACTTGCTTAAAACCAACCGCCATAGCAGATTTTGAGGCACTATCTAAATCCGTGTAATGGCACTCTTCACCGCTAGCATCGGTGAGCGGCACAAAACCACCTCGTTGGTGACGAAATTCAACAATCCATGTTCCTTCCGCCGATGAGGGTTCAATAATGGCTTCAATCAGCATTTGCTCCCGATACAGATTTCTTAGTTCCGTGATTGTCATGGCTAATCTCGCTTCCATTGCTCATCCATTAGATTAAGCATGGTTTATTTCGAGCAAATTGCGAGTAAGCAGCGCAAATTTTCAGCTAATCCATCGCGAAGTAGTCAACCATCAAAAACGCATTTCAGCACCAATAAACCAGCCATCGACAAACACCAATGATTCGCTAGTTTGTGGTGATTGGGTTGCTAAGTTGGTAAACTCCAAATCAATCACACGATAGCCAGCTTTTAAACTCAATGGGTAAGTTGGGTTATCGATGACATACTGAATACCAGCCGTCATATCTGCGCTTTTAATGCCTTTACTCTCACCAAAATCAATTTGACCAATGATATCAACATTTGAATTCGGGATACTTAACTCTGCATATCCAAACCAATTGAAGGTCAAATCATTAAAGGCATAGTGCTGATTATCTGGCGCTCGGTAGTCCGTGGAGCGATATTGACTGAGCATCACCCCTGCATTAAAACGCAACGCTTGCCTATCAAGTAACCGGTAATACAAGGTGTAATCGTACTTATCAAACGCCACCGTCTGTGCATCAACATGGCTATAACGAAAACTCATGTTCGGCCAATAATCGAGTGAATGCTCGAAAGCTAAAGAGATCACAGGTACTTGCGCCGTCTCATAGCGAACGTTATCAATCTTCGTTTTCCCCCACCACATTTCAGCGCCCACTTTCACACCATACGCTGTCTCTTCCGCTAACGCCGAACTTGAAACGCACACTGCTACGCCACACAAGATGGTTTTGATTCGATTCATGATGATCTCTTCTCCTGATTGCTTGCATTGAATGGTGACGATGGCATTTATGCGTTCGTCAACTACGCCAACCGATTACACATTTAATTCTTGATAAGGAATTTTCGCCAACGCGGTTTCAACAACCTCAACACCCGATCCTGGCTTATGGGCATTTTCACTAATATAACGTCGCCACTGGCGCGCTCCTGGCATACTCTGGAAAAGCCCTAACATATGTCGAGTAATATGCCCAAGATAAGCACCTTGAGTGAGTTGCTGTTCAATATAAGGGTACATCTCTTGAACCACTTGAGAGCGTTTTTTAATAGGCTTATCAAGACCAAAAATCTGTTGATCCGCTTCCGCGAGTAAATAAGGATTTTGATAAGCTTCACGTCCAACCATTACCCCATCAAGATGTTGTAAATGATCTAACACTTCGGTTAACGACTTGACTCCACCATTAATCGCAATAGTTAAGTGAGGAAAGTCCCGCTTAAGCTGATAAGCACGTGGATAATCGAGAGGCGGTATTTCACGGTTTTCTTTCGGGCTTAAACCACTTAACCAAGCCTTACGCGCATGAATAGTGAATTGCTCACATCCACCTTGTTCGGAGACTAACTGCACAAAGCGGGTTAAGAACTCATAAGAGTCTTGATCATCAATCCCAATACGGGTTTTGACGGTTACTGGAATATCCACCACCTCACGCATCGCAGCAACGCAATCGGCAACCAATTGCGGCTCAGCCATTAAACAGGCACCAAACTTACCATTTTGTACCCGATCAGAAGGGCAGCCGACGTTTAGATTAATCTCATCATAACCGCGCTCTTGAGCTAACTTGGCACAATGAGCTAAATCCGTAGGATTCGAACCACCGAGCTGCAACGAGACTGGGTGCTCTTCTTGGTTATAAGTAAGAAAATCGCCCTTACCGTGAATGATAGCTCCAGTGGTCACCATTTCGGTATACAACAAGGTTTGCGAGGTGAGGAGACGATGAAAATAACGACAATGTCTGTCCGTCCAATCAAGCATAGGGGCCACCGAAAGACGATGAGCTTTAAATTTATCAGTGTCAGTAGAAGTAGTCATAGTTTACGTTTGGTTAATAGGCGGTCATGTAAGCCAACAGCTTAGGCTAACTTTTATACGATAAGAGTAACAAAAGTTAGCCAGTATTCCGCAATAAGCGCAGCTTAGCTAAAACGATAATACGAATTTAACCAGACAGGCTGTTATGAAAAATAATTTGCAGATTATACACAAGTGTCGAGCTCATGTAGCAAAAACTCATCAAAGCGCTGGACGATGAACTTTCTCGATGTGGACAAGATTACACCACACCGAGGGGCAGATGAAAAACGTACACCCATAACAGTAGTAATCCTGACCACATAACAAAAAATGCAATACTGTAGGGCAACATCATCGACATCAATGTCCCTAGTTTCGCTTTCGGTTCATATTGCTGGGCAGTGGCAAGAATTAAGCCTAAATAACCAAAGAGAGGAGTAATAATATTCGTCACTGAATCACCGATTCGAAAAGCGACTTGAATGAGATCGACAGACAACCCAGCCAACATCAGCGAGGGGACAAAAACCGGAGCCATTAAACTCCACAGCACCATCGGCGATCCCATAAATAAGTTCAAAAATGCACTAAAAGTGATCAACCCCACAACCAGCATAGGCCCTTTAACGTTAAGCCAAGCCAGTAACTCACTTAAGGTAACAGCCAACAACCCCGATAATTGGCTAAGTTGAAAAATAAAGATCAACTGCGAAGCGAAAAAGATGATGACCAGAAACAAACCCAGCCTCTCCATGCTTTTTTGACAGCCTTTGATAACATCACTCTCCCCCTTAAACGAGCCGGACATAAACCCAAACACCAACCCACTTAAGGCAAACGTTAACGAGACAATAATCGGCAAACCTTTAATCACTTCACTACGAGCAAACATCGTAGGATCGCTCGGCGTTAGCCATCCCGAAGGATGAAGCGTGGCGATAACCATCATCAATACCAATAACATTGCTGCGCCTAATGCGCTAAACATCGCTTTGTCATGACGAGTATCTGGGATCACCTCAATCGGAAAGCCTGTGCAAGAGTAACGCGCTAAGCGTGGCTCAACCACTCGGATAGAAATCCACGTACCTACCAGCACCAACATACCAACACTGGCAGTAAGAAAGTAATAATTGGCTAATGGACTCACCGTCACCATAGGATCAACCAATTGCGCCGCCGAAGTACTGATCCCCGAAAGGACCACATCATAAGTGGTTAAAAACACTGAAGCATGTGAACCACCAGCAACACCAGCAAACGCGGCCGCTAATCCAGCGAGGGCTGAACGTTTTGCCGCGAGATAAGCTCGGCATGCTAGGGGAATCAAAACAATATATCCAACCGCTCCCGCCACATTTGATAGTAAGCCCAATAACATGATAGTTGCGGTCAATTGCCATGTACCAGCATGTCTCACGGCACGTTGCACCGCATAACCAATCAGACCTGAAGCATCCGCAATACCGATACCAATCATCGCAACAATAATGATGCTTAGAGGGGGAAAGGCTGCGAAGGCTTGTAAAGCCCCACCAAGCCATGCTCGTAATCCAAATTCAGAGAGTAAATCCTCGACCGAAGCAACGGGCTGTCCTGGTAATTGATAATGCCATCCGAGTAATGAACCAAATTTAGAAATAACTAAAACCACTACCGTCAATAGAATGAATAATACGATGGGATGAGGTAGCCGATTACCCCACTTTTCAATCCAATCGAATAGGGAACGGTTGGCCCGTGACTTAGGCATCGATAAACTAAAACGCATATAATTTCCCCGTATAAAAAGTCGTCACCACGGTTAAGGTTTTGCTGACCATCATCATCACACATTGATTTTGATTCACACCAAGAATCTCACCATCGAAAAACATCCCACTGACAAGTAAATCAACTCAATAAACACACGAAAATAAAACATCAAATTAACCAATACAATCAATGAGTTAAAATGATAACCATTATAATTCAAGTTGTGATTTATAGTAGTGTTATTCACAACAATAACGCGACTTACTGAAAATCATGGGCAGATCTAGGGTCTGTTTATCTTTCGAGCTGATTTTTGCAGCAGTTTGTGGATTCTTTATACAAGGCAGAGGCTTTGATATGTAGTTACTCTACCTGAGAAGCCGATAACGCCGTAGAAAGGAGCCACAAACGCTGCCCGAAGGGTTCGGCTAAAAGTGTTTTACTCTTTGTTGAGAGGTGTTTTACCTAGAATAACTAGGCTACAAACCTCTCGCCGCGATTAAAACACTTTTATCTCGAACAAAATTTAACCGCGAAAGATAAACAGACCCTAGGGACGACGATAAAGATAACTGGGTAAGGGGATTAAAGGGGGGCTACGAGCATAATCACCACGTTAAGTAGGAAAGTGAATCGCCGATTTTCTTCACTGTATCGTTTTATCGCAAGATGAGGTAAGTTAGGCACTATTTATGACAATAGCGTTCATAGTCAATCAATCACTAATGATTTATTGATGTTCAAAACGATATTTATCTTGAAATAGTATATGATTACTAGAGTCCAGCAATGATGGTGATAGATTTGGACAAGAAGCTTAGCCAACAAATTGAAGAAATATGTGCAGCAAGGGGCGTTCGTCTAACTTCACAACGTAAGCGCGTTTTTGAACTTATCTGCGCCAGTCAAAAAGCATCCAGTGCCTACGATTTGCTTGAAGATTTAAAAGTCAGTGAGCCACAAGCAAAACCACCGACGGTGTATCGAGCCTTAGATTTTTTGTTAGAACAAGGCTTTATTCATCGTGTGGAGTCAACGAATAGCTTTATCTCTTGCTGCTCTTGTAATGCCCATAAGCACTTTTCTCAGCTGTTAATTTGTGACCAATGCGGTAACGTTGTGGAGTTACAAAATGATAATCTGATAACAATGCTGGCGAACAACGCGGAGCAACACGGATTTACAATTACTAACCATGTCATTGAATCTCATGGTATTTGCCAATCCTGTTCTTCAGAAACAAAGAATTAGACTATAGAAGAGAGTTATGCGCGCTGAATTTGTCAATCCGTTCTTAGCGTCTTTGCTAAATGTACTAAAAACGATGGCTTCATTAGAACTGAAGCCCCAAAAGCCTCGCCTCAAAAAAGATGAAATTGCTCGTGGCGATGTGTCTGGTCTTATCGGTATGATCGGGCCTCAAACACGCGGTTCCATGTCGATTACCTTTGATGAGGCTTTAGCCTTACAAATTATGGAAAACATGTTGGGCGAACGACCGAATGGCTTAAATGAAGAAGTCACGGATATGGTCGGGGAAATTACCAACATGGTAACGGGTGGAGCAAAACGCATCTTAGCCGAAAGTGGCTTTGATTTTGATTTAGCGACCCCAGTGGTGGTATCGGGCAAAGGTCATACAATACGACACAAATGCGAAGGTTCGATCATCATCATGCCGTTCTCATCTCAATGGGGAAATGCCTTTATTGAGATCTGTTTCGAGTAAACCAGAGCAAGTCGCTTTGACTTGCCCAGAAAAGAAAAGGGTCGACATTTCACGTCGACCCTTTTGTATATTGGTAATAGCAGACTTATCGACGGCAAATCTTGTTCAAGATCGGCGAAGAGCCAGCCTACTTAGCGTGGTATTAGCCCCGAAAGGCTTTAAACGCATTGATCAAACCATTGGTTGAGCTGTCATGAGAGATAACGTCTTGACCATCCGCCAACTCAGGAAGAATCTGATTCGCTAATTGCTTACCTAACTCTACGCCCCATTGATCAAACGAGAAAATATTCCAAATCACACCTTGCACAAAAATCTTATGCTCATACATTGCAATCAAATTGCCTAAAGTTCGTGGCGTGATCTGTTTAACTAAAATCGAGTTAGTTGGACGGTTACCTTCAAAAACTTTAAAGGGGACTAACGCTTCAATTTCCGCCGCCGATTTACCCGCTTTCAGTAATTCCGCTTTCACTACATCGGCAGATTTACCAAATGCAAGCGCTTCAGTTTGCGCAAAAAAGTTCGACATCAATTTTTGATGATGATCGCTGACGGCATTATGAGTCAATGCTGGCGCAATAAAATCACAAGGGATCAGCTTGGTGCCTTGGTGGATCAACTGATAAAATGCATGCTGACCATTGGTACCTGGCTCACCCCAAATGATCGGTCCTGTTTGATAAGCCACAGCCTGACCATTACGATCAACGTATTTACCGTTCGATTCCATATTCCCTTGTTGGAAATAAGCCGCAAAACGATGCATGTATTGATCGTAAGGTAAAATCGCTTCTGATTCAGCGCCATGGAAGTTGTTATACCAAATACCAATCAGAGCAAGGATCACCGGAATATTGCGCTCAAACGGTGTATCAACAAAATGCTGATCCATCTCGTGAGCCCCAGCTAACAACTCAATAAAGTTATCGTAGCCAATTGATAGAATGATCGACAAACCGATGGCTGACCACAGAGAATAACGGCCACCAACCCAATCCCAGAACTCAAACATATTTTCGGTATCAATACCAAACTCAGTCACCGCCTGACCATTGGTCGACAGCGCAGCAAAGTGCTTCGCCACATGCGCTTGATCGCCCGCGACGTTTAAGAACCAATCACGCGCAGAGTGAGCGTTAGTCATGGTTTCTTGCGTGGTGAACGTTTTCGACGCCACTAAGAACAGCGTGGTTTCCGGATTCACTTTCTTCAATGTCTCAGCAATATGAGTACCATCGACGTTGGACACAAAGTGCATGGTCAGATGATTTTTATACGGCGCGAGCGCTTCAGTCACCATATAGGGACCTAAGTCTGAACCACCAATACCAATATTCACTACATCGGTAATCGCTTTACCGGTGAAACCTTTCCATTCACCCTTGATCACGCGCTCTGAAAATACACGCATCTTTTCTAATACGGCATTAACGGCTGGCATCACATCTTGGCCATCGACCATTACTGGGGTATTACTGCGATTACGTAGTGCAGTATGTAAGACGGCGCGACCTTCAGTTTGGTTAATTGCCTCACCTTGACACATCGCTTGAATGGCATCTTCGAGATGCGTCTCTTTGGCTAAAGCAAACAGGTGTTGCATCGTCTCTTGATTGATTAAATTCTTCGAATAATCAACCAGAATATCTTGACCAAAACGCGCTGAGAAATGGTTAAAACGCTGGTTATCCTCAGCGAACAGAGTGGTTAAATCCATGTCTTGCGCAGATTCAAAATGCGCGGTTAGTGCTTTCCAAGCGTTGGTTTGCGTTGGATTAATGTTTTTCAACATATTCTCTATCCCAATGTTACGGTAGGTTTTATTCCTTATACCTTGCCTATTAGCTAGGTTGGAATCCCTGTTAATGCAAAAAAGAAACTCATCATGGTTCGATAAAGCAGGGTCACTGCTCAATAAACTCATTATCGCTGAGCCATCGTCGCGCGACTTTGAGATAAGTCAGTGAAACCCACATCGGTGGCTCAACTTGTTTAATCACTGACTTGTTTAGCCTATTTTTCCGGTGAGATAATGCATCTCTACTCGAGAGGTCAGTTTGGTCACTAACTCATAACCCACGGTACCAATATGTTCAGCCACTCTCTCAACTGGAAGGTTTTGCCCCCACAAAATGGCTTCATCACCGACGCTATCCTGAGCCTCTGGGCCTAAATCAACCGTCAGCATATCCATAGAAACTCGCCCTGCCATTGGCACAATACGACCATTGACTAACACTGGCGTACCATTAGGTGCCGTACGTGGATAGCCATCACCATAACCAATCGCAATCACACCGATTTTAGTCTCTCGTTGAGCGGTCCATAAGGCACCATAACCGATACTCTCTCCGGCCTTCACCTCTCGAACAGCGATCAGAGGTGCCGTTAAGGTCATGACTGGACGGTATCCCATCGCCTGAGCGTCCTGATGGGCAAAAGGAGAAACACCATAAAGAATGATTCCTGGTCTTACCCAGTCTAGCTGACTTTCCGGCCATGCCAATAATCCAGCCGATGCAGCCAATGAGCGCTCGCCTTTACAACCATCGGTCAACGATAAAAACAGCTCAATTTGTTGGCGCGTGATCGGGCTATCGAGTTCATCAGCACAGCCAAAATGGCTCATATAACGTAGAGGTTTAGCCACATTTGGGCAGCGATGTAAACGCTCAACAAACTCAGCGTGCTGCTCAGGACGCACACCAAGACGATGCATCCCACTGTCGATTTTTAACCATACCGATACTGGCGTGTCTAATTGTGCGCGTTCTAAAGCCTGTAGCTGCTCTTCACAGTGCACGACTGTTTGGATATTGTTGGTCATTAAAACCGGAAGATCGCCAGCAGAATAAAAACCTTCTAAGAGGAGTATTGGCTTAACAACGCCATTCGCTCTGAGTTGCAGAGCTTCTTGAATTCGAGCAACACCAAATGCATCGGCATCTTGAGCGTAGCGAGCAACCTCACGAGAGCCATGACCATAACCATTAGCCTTAACAACCGCCATGACTTTACTACTAGGAGCCTGCTGCTTGATTCTTTGTAAGTTATACTGCAACGCTTGCAGATCAATACTCGCTTTAGCGGCTTTCATGTAGTTCATACTATTATTCATCATCAAACGCTGGGCCTGCGTAGTTGTCAAAACGAGAATATTGACCTTGGAAAGTCAACCGTACCGAGCCTATTGGGCCATTCCGCTGCTTACCAATAATGATTTCCGCAATCCCTTTCATTGGACTATCCGGGTGATAGACTTCATCACGGTAAATAAACATGATCAAATCGGCATCTTGTTCAATCGAGCCAGATTCACGCAAATCGGAGTTGACTGGCCGCTTATCCGCACGTTGCTCCAACGAGCGGTTTAATTGTGAAAGCGCTACCACAGGTACATTAAGCTCTTTGGCTAAGGCTTTTAATGAACGAGAAATTTCGGCAATTTCTAAAGTACGATTATCGGATTGAGAAGGAACCCGCATCAGCTGCAAATAGTCGACCATGATTAAAGATAGCCCACCATGCTCACGAGCAATACGACGCGCACGTGAACGCACCTCTGTGGGAGTCAACGCCGAGCTGTCGTCGATAAACATGTTTTTCTTCTCCATCAGCATTCCCATGGTCGAAGAAATACGCGCCCAATCTTCATCATCGAGTTGACCGGTTCGGATCTTGGTTTGATCTACCCGCGAGAGCGACGCCAGCATACGCATCATGATTTGTTCTGCTGGCATCTCGAGTGAGAATATCAATACTGGTTTATCTTGCTGCATCGCTGCGTTTTCACACAGGTTCATGGCAAAGGTCGTTTTTCCCATCGAAGGACGAGCGGCAACAATAATTAAATCTGAACCTTGTAATCCCGCCGTTTTTTTATTGAGATCAGTGAATCCAGTGTTGACGCCAGTGACGCCATCTTGTGGAGTCTTATACAATAATTCGATACGCTCTAAGGTTTTTTCTAAAATCGTATCAACGTTTTGTGGCCCTTCGTTTTCACTACTACGCGCCTCTGCAATCGCAAATACCTTGCTTTCGGCTAAATCGAGTAAATCTTCCGAACTGCGCCCTTGAGGATCATAACCTGCGTCAGCGATTTCGTTCGCAACACCAATCAAGTTACGCACCAAAGCACGCTCAGCAACAATGTCCGCGTAAGCATTAATATTAGCAGCACTTGGCGTATTTTTAACCAGATCAGCCAAATAGGCAAAGCCGCCAACATCTTCTAACTGTTCGCGCAACTCGAGGTATTCGGAAAGGGTAATTAAGTCCAGCGGTTGCCCAGATTCAAGTAGGCTTTTCACTGCTTCAAAGATTAACCGATGAGGTCGACTATAAAAGTCTTGAGCAATCACACGTTCAGAGACTGTGTCCCAACGTTGATTATCTAGCAATAAACCGCCAATAACGGATTGCTCAGCCTCTAATGAATGAGGAGGAGTTTTCATTGCTTCAACTTGTGCATCGGCAGGTTTACGATTTCGGTTATCTATTCGGGGATCAGCCATCACTTCACTCAGTCACTCTTTTTAATAACCGCTCATTATAGCGAGAATAGAACATTTGTAATTAGGCATCGAAAAGTTTGTCTATGACTTAGATAGAATTAACCTTAATATGACCCAATTTCAAAAACTGATGCTTATTATTCAGCGATTCTATTCTTTGAGAGAGGTTTCATGTGTCCAAAACTTGGCTTCTAAGTCTGGCTCTGTTGACAAGTTTCCATGTCCACGCCAACAAACAGACAAATCGCAGTAAGGACATTAACGCACCCTCACCTTGGCAAAGTCAAATCGAATTTGGCTATCAAGCGCACTCTGGTAACACAGACTCAGAAGCCCTTAATACGCGTGTTAAAGGGGAATATACCCGTGGTCGTCATCGAACCAATGGCGAGTGGCGTTTTTATAAATTAGATAAAAATGGC
The DNA here is from genome assembly GCF_009904895.1 of Vibrio sp. V31_P5A7T61. NCBI lineage: Bacteria > Pseudomonadati > Pseudomonadota > Gammaproteobacteria > Vibrionales > Vibrionaceae > Vibrio > Vibrio sp. V31_P5A7T61. The sequence continues at coordinate 22,837 of NZ_WXWI01000054.1, read as the reverse complement.
AAAGAGAATAAACGGCAATCCAGCTACAGCGTACAAAGCGACTATAAGCTAGGTCCTAAAACCTACTTATATGGCAGTTTTAAAGGGTCTGATTCACGCTATAGCGCCTACTTTTCAGATTACACTTGGTCTGGTGGTCTTGGCTATCAGTTTACTCATACCGACGATTTACTGATTGAACTCGAAGTCGGACCGGGCTACCGCTATCAAGAGCCGAATTTGGATAAAATTAGCAGTGGCGACGTCGTCTTCCCACACTTAGTCAAAGAGCCGATTTATCGCGGCAACCTTAAAGTTGAATGGCAAGCACTGAGCAATTTTAAATTACTCACCGATCTAACCTTGGTTGGCGGAGAAAGTAACACTCGCTTTGACAGTGATATCAGCATTATCAACAATATTACCGATGACATTGCTCTTAAAGTAAGTCAATCACGTCAATACCATAACAGAGTCCCTACGGGTTTAAGTAAAGCTGATAGCGTGATATCAGTAAGTTTGATTTTCTTATTCTAACCATCAACACTCAATATCCCACCTCGCCAAACTTATTATCTTCATCGCTAAACAACATAAATTGGACATAAAAAAACACCAGCCTGAGCTGGTGTTTAAACGAGTTTAGAAACTGAAATTATTCAGCAACAACTTGTAATTTCACTGTAGCGAAAACTTCTGAATGAAGTTGAACGCTAACTTCGAATTCACCTGTAGTACGTAGAGCACCTTCAGGTAGACGAACTTCGCTTTTCTCAAGCTTAACACCAGCTGCAGTTACTGCATCAGCGATGTCACGAGTCCCGATAGAACCGAACAGTTTGCCTTCATCACCAGCTTTAGAAGCAATAACAACCGCTTCTAGTGCGTTAACTTGGTCAGCACGAGCTTGTGCAGCAGTAAGTTGCTCAGCAACTTTTGCTTCAAGTTCAGCGCGACGAGTTTCAAACATCTCAACGTTAGATTTGGTTGCCATTACAGCCTTACCTTGTGGGATAAGGAAGTTACGAGCGTAACCAGATTTAACATTAACTGCATCGCCAAGGCTGCCTAGGTTACCGATTTTATCAAGTAGAATAACTTGCATTACTTAATCCTCTTTCTTAATAAACGGTGCCGATTACTGATGCTTGTCAGTATATGGCAGTAGAGCTAGGTAGCGAGAGCGTTTGATTGCACGAGCTAGCTGACGCTGATACTTAGCACTTGTGCCAGTGATGCGGCTAGGTACAATTTTACCAGCTTCAGTGATGTAATTCTTAAGAGTCGCTACATCTTTGTAATCAATCTCTTGAACGCCTTCTGCTGTAAAACGGCAGAATTTACGACGGCGGAAGAAACGAGCCATGGGCTATCTCCTGATCTAAATTTGAAAAATGTTGTAGACGTTAAGTATGGCTATAACGAACACTTTGTTTCGACTGGAGAATGAATCATTCTCTATAGCAATACCGCCTAATACTAAATGATGAGTGAATGCGTTTGACCGTTGCCTACATCCTACGTTAAGGAACCGAAATTCGCTTAACCCAACATGACTTATCACTAAAAGAGGAAGACCACGATTAATAATAAGAGTTAGCTTGATTCAACCTTCTTTAATGATCAAGAACGTTGACTCAGACGGTCATCTGAAATTACTCAGCGTCTGCTTCAAATTTCACTTCTTCACGCTTAGAACGCTCGTCACGAGCTTTAAGCATGATTGAAGGTTCAGTGATAGCAGCTTTAGTACGCATGATCATGTTACGTAGAACAGCATCGTTAAAACGGAATGCAGTTTCTAACTCATCAATCACAGCTTGATCAGCTTCAACGTTCATTAGAACGTAGTGAGCTTTATGAAGCTTGTTAATTGGGTAAGCCATTTGACGGCGGCCCCAATCTTCTAGACGGTGAACTGTACCGCCAGCTTCAGTGATTGAACCAGTGTAACGCTCGATCATGCCAGCAACTTGCTCGCTTTGATCAGGGTGCACCATGAATACGATTTCGTAATGACGCATTGATTTTGCTCCTTACGGATTATTCAGCTTCCAGATTTGGCCCGGTCATCCAAAGGAAGCAAGGAACGAATGAAAATTGACCGAGAATTAAGGAGCGAGAATAGTACAGAATGGCTAGTCGTTTAGCAAGTGAAATATACTTGTCGCAGACTAAAGATAGATAGGCCGTCTAAAGGGAAAGATGAAGAGAATGTGAAAAGAAAAAGACTGAGAAAAGACCGGATTTACAGGCGATAAAAAAGGGAAGCAATGCTTCCCTTTTAATAGTGATAACAAAAGATTATCGAAATTAAGCGATAACTTTAGCTACAACACCAGCGCCTACTGTACGGCCACCTTCACGGNTGGCCCGGTCATCCAAAGGAAGCAAGGAACGAATGAAAATTGACCGAGAATTAAGGAGCGAGAATAGTACAGAATGGCTAGTCGTTTAGCAAGTGAAATATACTTGTCGCAGACTAAAGATAGATAGGCCGTCTAAAGGGAAAGATGAAGAGAATGTGAAAAGAAAAAGACTGAGAAAAGACCGGATTTACAGGCGATAAAAAAGGGAAGCAATGCTTCCCTTTTAATAGTGATAACAAAAGATTATCGAAATTAAGCGATAACTTTAGCTACAACACCAGCGCCTACTGTACGGCCACCTTCACGGATAGCAAAACGTAGACCTTCGTCCATCGCGATTGGTGCAATTAGCTCTACAACCATCTTGATGTTGTCGCCTGGCATTACCATCTCTACGCCTTCTGGTAGAGAAATGTCACCAGTTACGTCCGTTGTACGGAAGTAGAACTGTGGACGGTAGCCTTTGAAGAATGGAGTATGACGGCCACCTTCATCTTTTGACAGTACGTATACTTCTGATTCAAACTTCGTGTGTGGAGTGATTGAACCAGGCTTCGCTAGTACTTGACCACGTTCTACGTCATCACGCTTAGTACCACGTAGTAGTGCACCTACGTTCTCACCTGCACGACCTTCGTCAAGCAGCTTACGGAACATCTCTACACCTGTACAAGTAGTCGTTGTTGTATCTTTGATACCAACGATAGCAACTTCGTCACCTACACGTAGAATACCACGCTCGATACGACCTGTTACTACGGTACCACGACCTTGAATTGAGAATACGTCTTCGATTGGCATTAGGAATGCTTGGTCTACTGCACGCTCAGGCTCTGGAATGTATGAATCTAGCGCTTCTGCTAGTTCTACAATCTTCGCTTCCCACTGCTCTTCACCATTCAATGCACCTAGTGCTGAACCTTGAATTACTGGTAGGTCGTCGCCTGGGAAATCGTACTCAGAAAGAAGTTCACGAACTTCCATCTCTACAAGCTCTAGCAACTCTTCATCGTCTACCATGTCACATTTGTTCATGAATACAACGATGTAAGGAATACCAACCTGACGGCCTAGTAGGATGTGCTCACGAGTTTGTGGCATTGGGCCATCTGTCGCAGCTACAACTAGGATACCACCGTCCATTTGGGCAGCACCAGTGATCATGTTTTTAACATAGTCAGCGTGTCCTGGGCAGTCTACGTGTGCGTAGTGACGTGATGGAGTTTGGTATTCTACGTGTGAAGTAGAAATAGTAATACCGCGCTCACGCTCTTCTGGAGCGTTATCGATTGACGCGAAGTCTTTCGCTTCACCGCCGTATACTTTTGCAAGTACAGTACAGATAGCTGCTGTTAGAGTGGTTTTACCGTGGTCAACGTGGCCGATAGTACCAACGTTTACGTGCGGTTTCGTACGTTCAAATTTTGCTTTAGACACGATCGTGTTCCTTCCTAGTTATGATTCGCCTTAAGTCAAGTGCACTCAAAGCGCGCCAGAAATTGCTATTTTATGCGCCAACGCTCGTTAGCGCAATAGATTCGTTATTAATCAAATAACAACTACCCACGTTCAGCAATGATTGCATCGGCAACATTTTTCGGAACCTCGGCGTACTCAGCAAACTCCATTGAGTAAGAAGCACGGCCTTGGGTCGCAGAACGTAGATCTGTTGCGTAACCAAACATCTCTGAGAGTGGAACTCGAGCACGGATAATTTTGAGGCCAGCATTGCCATCATCCATGCCTTCAATGATGCCACGACGACGATTTAAATCGCCGACTACATCACCCATCCAATCTTCAGGTGTGGTTATTTCAACTTTCATTAGCGGTTCAAGAATGACTGGGTTTGCTTCTAGCGCGCCCTTCTTGAATGCCATTGAGCCGGCGATTTTAAACGCCATTTCACTTGAGTCGACATCGTGGAATGAACCGTCGAAGAGTGTCGCTTTAACATCCAAAATAGGATATCCCGCTAACACACCGTTGTTCATTTGCTCCTCGATCCCTTTCGCTACCGGGTTGATGAACTCTTTAGGAATTGCACCGCCCACGATGGCGTCAACAAAGACAAAGCCTTGTCCTAACTCTGCAGGTTCAACTTTCAACCATACGTGACCGTATTGACCACGGCCACCAGACTGGCGAACAAACTTGCCTTCAACTTCCGCTTGACCACGAATGGTTTCACGATACGCAACCTGAGGTTTACCCACGTTGCAATCAACGCTGAACTCACGTTTCATACGGTCAACGATGATGTCTAAGTGAAGCTCGCCCATACCAGAAATTAGCGTTTGTCCTGTTTCCTTATCCGTTTCGACTCGGAATGACGGGTCTTCAGCCGCTAATTTACCTAGCGCAATCCCCATTCGTTCCTGATCCGCTTTTGAGCGAGGCTCAACGGCGATTTGGATAACAGGCTCAGGAAACTCCATGCGTTCAAGAATCACTTTATGATCTTGATGACAGAGCGTGTCACCCGTGGTGACATCTTTCAAGCCAATAGCGGCGGCGATATCGCCAGCACGAACTTCTTTAATTTCTTCACGTTTATTAGCATGCATTTGTACAATGCGCCCAAAACGCTCTTTCTTTTGTTTGACTGAGTTATAGACCGCATCACCCGAGTTAACCACTCCAGAATAGACACGAATAAACGTCAAAGTCCCAACAAATGGGTCGGTGGCAATTTTAAATGCCAAAGCAGAAAATGGTTCGTTATCGTCAGCGTGACGTTCTACTTCATTCTCGTTCTCATCAATACCTTTGATCGCCGGAACTTCTACTGGCGATGGCAAAAATTCGACAACCGCATCCAAAACCGCTTGCACACCTTTATTTTTAAACGCACTGCCACAAGTGGCAAGAACGATTTCGTTATTCAGCGTGCGCTGACGGAGCGCTTGTTTGATTTCAGCTTCAGTAAGTACGCCGTCTTCAAGGTATTTATCCATCAATTCTTCGCTCGCTTCCGCAGCGACTTCAACTAAGTTGTTGTGCCACTCTTCAGCCAGCTCTAGCATATCATCCGGAATCGCTTCATAAGTAAAGCTCATGCCTTGATCGGCTTCATTCCAGTTGATGGCTTTCATCTTGATAAGGTCGATGACACCTCTAAAATCCTCTTCTGCACCAATATTTAATTGGATAGGAACGGGAGTTGCACCAAGACGATGTTTAATTTGATCTACTACGCGTAGGAAGTCTGCGCCAGTACGGTCCATCTTATTAACAAACACAATGCGAGGAACATGGTATTTATCTGCTTGACGCCACACTGTTTCAGACTGAGGTTCAACACCAGATGAACCACAAAAGACAACCACAGCTCCATCAAGTACACGCAGCGAACGCTCTACTTCGATGGTGAAGTCAACGTGTCCAGGGGTATCAATGATGTTAATGCGATGATCTTGGAATTGTGCATCCATACCACGCCAGAAGGCAGTTGTTGCAGCAGAGGTAATAGTAATACCACGCTCCTGCTCCTGCTCCATCCAGTCCATGGTGGCAGCACCATCGTGAACTTCGCCAAGTTTGTGAGAAAGGCCGGTATAGAACAGAATACGCTCAGTAGTGGTTGTTTTTCCTGCATCTACGTGAGCACAGATACCGATATTACGGTAGCGCTCAATAGGAGTTTTACGAGCCACGATTGTATCCTCTTACTAAGGGAAACCTTAGAAAATATAAATGTGCTGCGAGAGGACCTCGCAGCACAGAAGGTATTACCAGCGGTAATGAGCGAAGGCTTTGTTCGCTTCTGCCATACGGTGAACGTCTTCACGTTTCTTAACAGCAGTACCTTTGTTTTCTGACGCATCTAGCATTTCAGCAGCTAAGCGACCAGCCATAGATTTTTCACCACGCTTACGCGCAGCTTCAACCAACCAACGCATAGCAAGTGCGTTACGGCGAACCGGACGTACTTCTACTGGCACTTGGTAAGTTGAACCACCCACACGGCGAGATTTAACTTCTACCGCTGGACGTACGTTTTCAAGAGCTTGTTCAAAAACAGCCAAGTGATCTTTACCAGATTTCTCAGCCATAGTGTCTAGTGCAGTATAAACAATTTTCTCTGCAGTAGATTTTTTACCGTCAACCATAAGGATGTTAACGAATTTTGCCAGCAGTTCAGATTTGAACTTTGGATCTGGAAGGATCTTACGCTGACCAATAACGCGACGACGTGGCATGGAATATTCTCCGTTGTCTTCTTCAGGTTTTTTCCAAAACTATACAGTTTTTTCAAAATAACAAATTAATTTAGTGTTTGGCCTTACTTAACGGAATCCATTAAGACTTAGGACGCTTCACACCGTACTTAGAACGACCTTGTTTACGGTCGTTAACGCCTGAACAGTCAAGCGCACCACGAACAGTGTGGTAACGAACACCCGGAAGGTCTTTTACACGACCGCCACGGATAAGAACAACGCTGTGCTCTTGTAGGTTGTGACCTTCACCGCCGATGTATGAAGTCACTTCGTAACCATTGGTTAGACGAACACGACATACTTTACGTAGTGCTGAGTTAGGTTTCTTTGGTGTAGTAGTATATACGCGAGTACATACACCACGTTTTTGTGGGCACGCTTCGAGTGCAGGCACGTTGTTTTTTGCAACTTGCTTCACACGTGGCTTGCGTACCAACTGGTTAATAGTTGCCATTAGCTAGCTCCTGAATTTACTTAACGTAAGCTTTATGAAAAATCTAGCCCTGATTGTGATTTGCACAAATAGGGACGCAAAATTCTATGCAGCAGTGAGAGGTGTGTCAAGAAATATACAGATCTTTTTTATCCACCAACATCAGTATGGTGGATACTTTTACGGACACTCGATAAAAATTAAGACCAACTTATTGATTTATCTTCATTTACTGTCATTTCAACAAAATCATTCATCGTGACTTGCTCAATAGAACCTGAACACATTTCTAACCAACCACGAGCAGAAAGATCCTCACGCAGTGCATAGACCGACTTAATGGTCTGTAAATCGGTGAAATAAGGGCTGTTTGGGTTAGTAAGATAAACGGCATTTTCGACCAGCAATAGGCTATCATGAGCTTGAAAATAACGACGAACTAATTTTAGCTGTTGAGGATGTTTAATAATATGCAGCACACGTCTATCCTGTGGTATTAAAAAGTCACAATGTGATCAAAAGATTGCCACATTGCCCCAATAGCTTGAGGAGAAAGTGGCGAGACATCAATAAGTAATGCTTCGCTGGTTAAGCCCCATTCGGCAAGGCTTTGTTCACAGACATAACACGACTCAATCTCATACAAATCGAGCAGTTTGAATGTGCTAATGTAGTCTCGACTTAAAATCGCCTTAGGATCTTGCCCAGAGACCAATTGCAAAACGCCTTCACCGACAAAAAAGACCGCTAAATCATCACTGTAAGCCGATGCCGCGAGCACGGCATCGAGTCCTTCTCGTCCAGCACTGGTGGCGTGAGGAGGAGAATGAAAAACAAAGGCGATTTTCTTCAAAATTGTACCACTCTATCCTCAGTTAATAGCGCTTCTGCCAGCGCTCCCAGCCCCGCTTGTGTCACTCCCATCGCCAAACTCGATGTTGATAATTGATGCTGTTCAGCTTCGCTTTGGCTGACAATACCACGTCGTAACGCTGCAGAAACGCAGGTTTCTAAGCGAATCTGATGCTTCATCGCCATGGCTTGCCATGCTTTCACAAGATCAAATTCATCGTTAGCAGGCACAGTTAACCCCGAACCATTCAGCACACCCTCTTGATAGAAGAAAACACGCTTAATACTATGGCCTTTCTCGAGCACCGATTGAGCAAAAAGATAAGCATTACGGGCAGACTGAGTTCCATAAGCTGGACCCGTTACCAATAGAGCATAGGTCAATGGTGTACTTGACTGACTCACGATCACTCATCCTCGGTTTTACGTTGGCGGATATACAAATAGACCGTATGTTTGGAGATATTTAATCGTTCAGCAACACGATTAATCGCATCTTTAATATCAAAAATACCTTTATCATACAACGCCATGACAATCTGACGATTTTTAGTATTGTTTGAGACTGATTTATCGGCATTAATCTCTTCAATAGTCCGCTCAACAGTTTGATCAACCAACTCGACCACATCACTGGCAAAGTTAACCGGAGCAGCAGCCTCTTGAGCTTCTGGTGTCGGCATAAAAGAGTGCAACACCTGTGAAAAAGGCGCATCAAGATTGACGTTAATGCATAACAAACCAATCACTCGATGTTCTCCATTACGAATGGCAACCGTAATAGATTTCATCAATACCCCACCTTTCGCTCTGGTGAAATACGAGCGAGAAAAATTGCGTTCGGAGCCTTCAATATCACGCAGCATTTTTAACGCTAAATCGGTGATCGGCGAGCCCACTTGGCGACCTGTATTCTCGCCATTAGCAATTTTTATCGCCGAAGTATTCAGATCTTCTAACGAGTGCAAAACAATTTCACAAAAGGGGCCAATTAAACTCGCTAAACCATCCACCATCGCTTCATAGGAACGTAAAATCACTTTATCGTGCTCAGTAAATGGCTTTACATGCACAAATTCCATATCCATGAGCATATCGGCGTTAATGCTTTCTGTCGTTGTCACTGTACCTAGACCTTAGAACGTAAAATCAACAAATTGATGTAAGTTTATCAGAAAATTTTAAACCTAGACTAGGCTATCTTACGATGCAGTGACTTAGAACAAATTATACGATGAATATCTCCCTAGCAAAGCATCAGTACTTTTACCATTTGACAAGGGATGATAAAAAAATTGGTTAAACAAGTGAGTTTTACTTATAAAAAAGGCCTGAATCTTCAGGCCTTTGATACTTTTAATAAAAGATGAATGACTATTCCTTATTTATTGCGCTGCATCGCCATTTTCTACTTTCAACAGCTCCACTTCAAAAACTAGAGTAGAGTTTGCAGGAATGGTTGGCGTATCTTGCTCGCCATAGGCTAATTCTGGCGGAATGACGAACTTATATTTAGAACCTACTTGCATCAGTTGCACGCCTTCTGTCCAACCAGGGATCACACGGTTTAGCGGGAAAGTTGCAGGCTCACCACGATCGTAAGAGCTATCAAACTGAGTACCATCGGTCAGAGTGCCTTTGTAATGCACTTGTACCGTATCTGTCTCTTTGGGTGACTCGCCTTGCGCTTCAGTTAAGACTTGATAAAGCAATCCTGAATCAGTTTTTTTGACGCCTTCTTGCTTCTCAAACTCAGCGCGGAACGCATCTCCAGCTTGCTTATTGGTGGCGGCTTTTTCAGCCGCTTGTGCTTGCATTGACGCAGCAACACGCTTATCCAACGCTTCTAATGCTTCACGAGTCTGCTGTTCATCCATTTGCGGTGCACCAGCAAAAACATGCTCGATACCTCTCAGCACCATGTCTTTATTAAGATCAATACCAATTTCATTAGGCTTTTCGATACTACTGGTTAAATAATTAGCAAAAGAAACACCTATCGCGTAAGCCGCTTTATCATCCTCTGACTTAAAAGTGACACTTTGAACGGCAACAGAGGCATTTGGGGTAGCCGTTGTCTCTTCTTTCTGACAACCAGCAGCTAGCGCAACCGTAGCGGCAAGCAATGACACTTTAAAAAACGATTTCATTCAATTCTCCAACTTTGTAGGTAAACCTTTCTGTTATTGAGCACAAACCGACGAATTAAACTGGTGCACAATAGTATGTTGTACCAATATAACGGTATGTTTCGTAATTGTCTTTACTACTCAACGGATAATTAATTGTGCTGCGGATAATTTCTCATTTCATAGTACCGACGGTTGTCATTTTTCTGTTAAATGGCTGTTTCTTCTTTAATCAAGAGACTGACCGCTGGGTTTTAGAACCCAATGGTTCGACCGGATTTGGCTTAAGCCGCGACGGACGCTTTGCATTAATTTATTCCCAAGAGCACCAACTGGTCTTATGGGATTTAGCACAACGGCAAATTCTAGCAGAGCTAGGCGCACAAGACCCAGAAGCCAACCCTATCTCGTACATTCGTATTACTGATAATGGCCGTTATGCGATTACTGCCACACAAATCAATTTTGCCGTATGGGACTTAAGCTGGACCCAAGCTCAAGGGTTATGGTCCATTTCTGATGGTTTAATCATGGATGTCGCTCTGAGTAACGATGGGCAACAAGTGTTGCTGGGTGTATCCAACGGTAAAGCCATTTACGTTGATTTAGTCACTGGACGACGACTTGAGTTCCTTGCCCACCAAGAAAAAGTAAATTCTGTCGCTTTATCCCCCAACGGGCGTTATGCCTTAACTGGTGGAAATGATTATACCGCTTATCTATGGGATACTCAGAGTGGACAGATTATCTACAGCTTTGAACATGAACAGCGGGTTAACCGGGTTGCTTTACAGCGTGATGGTCAGTTAGCTTTTACTTCTGATGGCGGTAATCAATCGATTATTTGGAATTTACAAACGGGTGAAAAGCAAGCCAAACTACGTAGTCTTTCTAGACAGCTTATTTTCTCTAGCGCACGATTTTCAGATGATGGGCGTTATCTACTCACTGGAACGCCATCTAGTCGCATCGAAGTATGGTCTACTGATCACGGCAAAAAATTAGCTCGCTTCGAAGCTCAACCACAAAAAGATGCGCGCCCGCCAAGAGCGGTGGTGTATGATGCGGTTTTTAATCCACAATCCAGCGTTATTTCTGGCACCTCTGCGGGAATCGCTCAAGAATGGGAGTTCAATCCATGATCATGCAAAACGCAACCGAACAACAACTACAACAACGAATTGATGATTTAGAGTGTAAACTCGCTTTTCAAGAACAAACCATTGACGAACTCAATGCTGCTCTAACCCAACAGCAGCTATTAATTAATAAAATGCAAGATCAGATGAAATATGTGGTCGGGAAAATGAAAAATATGGATACGTCAAACTTAGCGGATCCAGCCAATGAAACGCCACCACCACACTATTAATAACTTTGAATAACTCAAAAAACCGTCACTCAAAGCATGAAGACATAAACGATTACCGCCCCTATTACAACTAAACACCCCCCTATTCGCCGTAATTGATTATCTTCTTGCTGTGCGAGTTGCTGCATCATAGTCCGCCACCCTTGAGGAGCAATCAGCGGCCCTAAACCTTCAGCGATAAGCAATAATCCTATCGCAATCCATAATGATGTAGTCATTGTCTACCTTACTAAAAAAAGAAAGGCTCCTTAGGAGCCTTTCTGAATAATATTACAATGGTATTAAACCACTTAGAATAAGTGTCTAACCATTATTTTACTGATGAACCTTTAGCGCTATTCATGTATTGGAAGAAGTCACTCTTTGGATCCAAGACTAAGATATCACTTTTCTGGCTAAATGAGTTTTCATACGCTTGCAAAGAACGCAAGAAGCTAAAGAACTCAGGATCTTTGCTATAAGCGTCAGCATACACTTTGGCTGATGTTGCATCGGCTTGACCACGAGTAATTCGCGCAGTTCTGTCTGCTTCAGCTAAAATAGTTGCCACTTCAAGATCCGCCTGAGCACGAATAACTTCTGCTCTTTCACGGCCTTGTGAACGGTGACGACGAGCAACCGCTTCACGCTCAGCACGCATACGACGATAAATCGACTCACTGATTTCATCTGGAAGGTTAATCTTCTTCATTCTGAAATCAACCACATAAACACCCAAGTCTTTGCTTGCATTGACTCGAGTATCTTTCAGAACATTCGCCATGATCTGATCGCGTTGGCCATCGACTTCTAAAGCTTGTCTCGCGGCTTCAGTGGTGACAATCTCATCATCAGGACTATCAGGAAGTACCGCTTCATTGCGCGGACCAGAAACAATTTGTTTGATGTCTCGAGAACCGATCTCTGCCCTTAATACGTCCGTAACCCGACGTTCAAGGAGAGCTTGTGCGGTAAAAATATTACCTCCCCCCGTCGCTAAGTAGAATTGGCCAAAATCTTCAATTCGCCACTTAACGTAGGTATCGATAATAACGTCTTTTTGCTCAGAGGTTACAAAACGGTCTGAACGTCCATCCATGGTTTGAATACGAGCATTCAGTGTGTGTACTCGATCAAAAATAGGCATTTTAAAATGCAAGCCTGGTTCATAGATTTTAGACATTTCATTGTCGTCTTGAATCACTCGTCCAAAACGAATGACAATGCCTCGCTCACCTTCTGGAACCACAAACATCGACATCAAGAGCAATGCTAAAAAGACGACAATGACCGGGATCATTAACTTACGCATGTTTAGTTTCTCCCTTGACGAGTATTAGTTGAGCGAGGAGGCGTATTACTGCTTGGGTCATTACGTTGTGACTGCAGTCCAGCTTCATCTTGCAATGATAATGAGCGAGTCTGACGAGACTGGCTAGCCCCTTCTTGACCTGCAAGTTTATCAATCGGCAAGTAGAGCAAGTTACCACTCGATTCTGAGTCAATCAAAATCTTCGAACTGTTGGTATACACTTGTTCCATTGTATCGAGATACATACGATTGCGCGTTACTTCTGGAGCGGCTTGATACTCAGGTAACAGTTTCTCAAATTGAGCAACCTGACCAAATGCTTCATTAATGATTCGCTCGCTGTAACCTAATGCTTCTCGTTTAACACGTTCAGCACGACCTGTGGCTTGAGGTAAAATCTCATTCATGTACGCCTCAGCTTCACGAATGAAACGCTCTTCATCTTCTCGAGCAGCAATCGCGTCATCAAAAGCATCTTTAACCTGCTCTGGTGGACGTGATGACTGGAAGTTAACGCCAACCACTAATAGACCCATATCATAATCATCGATGATTTGGTTGAGTGTTTGTTGAGTACTTTGACGAATTTGTTGACGACCTACCGTTAAGATACTATCCATCAGTGAGTCACCAATCACCGCACGTAGCGCTGAATCGGTGGCTTGATGCAAACTATCATCGGGGTTAACAACTCGATACAAATACTTGTATGGGTCAACGATACGATATTGAACATCCATCGCCACGTTGACGACGTTTTCATCTTTGGTCAACATGATACCAGAAGCGCTCAACGAACGAATCGCTTGAATATTGACAGGCGTTACTTCATCAATAAAACGAGGGCGCCAGTTCAAACCAGGATTAACTACACGATCGTATTGACCTAGTCTTAAGACAACGCCTCGTTCGGCTTCTCCAATTGTATAGAAGCCTGAGAAAAACCAAATGGCAACAGCAAGCACGGCGATAACGCCAAAACCCATTGCTCCACCACCAGCAAACGAAGGCCCATTGCCCCCTTTACCAAACTTTCCGCCCAGCTTCTGACTCAGTTTATTAAACACTTCGTCTAAATCTGGCGGACCTTGCTCACGACCACCTTTGTTACCGCGATTATTATTTCCCCAAGGGTCATTATCGCGGCCGTTGTTGCCGTTGTTATTTCCGGGCTCATTCCACGCCATTAGAAAGCTCCATCATTTGATATGACGTTATACTCTAGCAGTCCTTTAAGTGACGATAAAGTCACGTAAAACTGCCTCTTCTCTTTTCTCTAGTCTAGACCAATCCACTTGTTGCATACGAACTGATATTAGCAGATTGCCCTCTGGATCATACTCTTCCTTTTCAATGCAGTTCATTTGGAAGAAAGTGCTCCGAATTCGACCTTGATGTTCAGGAGGAACGCGTAAACAATATTGGACGATATTACTGGCCAGACGTTCGGTCAGCGCAGTAAACAACTGATCCATCCCCAACCCATCCATCGCCGATACCCAAACAGCTCTAGGAACACCTTCATCATCTCTTTCTATACGAGGATATTGGCCTTCTAGATTATCGATTTTGTTCATAACCAGTAAACTTGGCACTTCATGTGCGTCAATCTCTAGTAGAACATCATCAACCGCTTGGATATTCTCACGAAAGCGGTCGTCACTGGCATCCACAACATGTAACAAAATGTCAGCTTGCTGAGTTTCTTGTAACGTTGCTTTGAATGCCGCCACTAAATCGTGGGGTAAATGACGAATGAACCCTACCGTATCGGCCAAAATAGCTGGCCCTACATCCAGTAGTTCGATCTTTCGTAGCGTCGGGTCTAACGTAGCGAACAGTTGATCCGCAGCGTACACTCCAGCGGAGGTAATTTGGTTAAACAGCGTCGATTTACCTGCATTGGTATAACCAACCAGTGAAATCGTTGGAATTTCTGCACGGTTTCTCGCTCGGCGTCCTTGTTCACGCTGTTTTGCCACTTTCTCTAAACGGCGTAGGATCGCTTTAATTCGCTCACGCAATAAACGTCGGTCAGTTTCTAACTGAGTTTCTCCTGGCCCACGTAAGCCAATCCCACCTTTTTGTCTTTCTAAGTGGGTCCAACCTCGAACTAAACGGGTCGAAATATGACGCAACTGAGCTAATTCAACTTGCAACTTCCCTTCATGAGTACGAGCTCGCTGAGCAAAGATATCCAGAATAAGACCGGTTCTATCAATCACTCGACATTGGCAAAGTTGTTCTAAATTTCGCTCTTGAGCAGGAGAAAGGGAATGATTAAAAATCACCACGTCGGCTTCAGTTGATTGCACAGCTTGAGCAATCTCTTGAGCTTTGCCCTCTCCAACGAAATATTTAGGGTGAGGAGATTGGCGGCTACCAGTCACTACCTGCAGAGTTGATACTCCAGCAGAAGAGACCAGCATTTCGCACTCTTTGAGATTTTCCCACTCACCCTTTTGCGTAAAGTTGATATGAACAAGTACCGCTCGCTCACCGGCTTCATAACGGTCAAACAAGCGTTCAACTCCTTAATGAATGATAATATGACGTCAAATAATTAATCGTCGGATTTCTCTGTGCCACGCTCACCTGCAGGTCGCTCACCAGTGTGATGGCTAACCGGGCGTGCAGGTACAACGGTAGAGATAGCATGCTTATAAACCATCTGATTTACGGTGTTTTTTAACAAGATCACGAATTGATCAAACGATTCAATTTGACCTTGTAACTTAATGCCGTTTACTAAATAGATAGAAACAGGAATACGCTCGCGGCGTAGTGCATTTAAGAATGGGTCTTGTAGAGATTGCCCCTTAGCCATTTTATTTTCCTTATTTGTATTTTGTTGTAGTTATTTAGCTAGTGGTGCACATAAGTTGGTGCGGCCTTTACATCTGAGCTAAACGATAAAAACACCCTATACCACTGATCTATCAATACAATATTGATCAACAAGTGACGGTTCCTTTACAGGGTACATCACGCAAAAGCGATCACATTATACACAGCTTACTCAATCAGATGCTATGGCATTTGCAAGAGTTTCTACCGCGCGTTCAATGTTCTCACTATCCAACCAAGTTAACTCATCCCAGCTGCGTAACCAGGTGAGCTGACGCTTGGCTAACTGACGGGTGGCACAAATACCACGATAAATAGCCTCATCAAGCGTGCTATTTCCGTCAAAGTAATCCCACATCTGTCGATAACCAACACAACGTATTGAGGGTAGATCAGGATGAAGATCATTACGATCATAGAGCGCTTTGACTTCTTCTTCAAAACCTGATTTGACCATCTTCTCGAAGCGGAGTTCAATTCGACGGTGGAGCTCAGCCCTATCCATGGGCGCGATGGCAAACTGCTTAACTCGAAAAGGGATTGATTCTCCTTTCGTTTGTGTCAGTTCAGTAAGAGTTTTACCTGAAATTTTATAAACTTCCAATGCTCTCGACAATCTTTGTGGATCATTTGGATGAATTCTTGCCGCTGAAATTGGATCAATTTGTTGCAGTTGGGCATGCAGAGCCGCCCAACCTTGCTCTTGAGCTTGTGACTCGATTTGCTGACGAACCGCTGGATTAGCCGCAGGTAAAGGCGATAAACCATCTAACAAGGCTTTATAATAAAGCATGGTCCCACCAACCAGTAACGGGATTTTTCCCTCATTAACAATGGCTTGCATTTCTCGTAGCGCATCTTGTCGAAAATCCGCAACGGAGTAAGCTTCACTCGGATCTAAGATATCAATCAAGCGATGGGGAGCCAAAGCCAACTCTCTGGCATCGGGCTTTGCTGTGCCAACATCCATTCCTTTATAGATCAATGCTGAATCAACACTGATGATTTCGACAGGATATTTCTGACGTAAACGAATGGCTAAATCGGTTTTACCGGAGGCGGTTGGGCCCATTAAAAATAAAGCTAATGGTAGTGGTTTGGTCATTAATTTAATGCTGCAATGGTTGCCGAAAAATCGACAGGTTGAATAAAATGGCCATCATGCAATGGCAGTTTACCTGGCCATAATTGCTCAAGCTCGGCAATTAATTGAATGGCTTCTGATAAAGTGTAGTCGTTTTTTTCTATCAAGACACGCTGGCTAAGCCACGTGACGATATTGTCGACATTCAAAGTCAACACTCCTGAAGCACCATGTGAAGCACCATGTGAAGCACCATGTGAAGCACCATGTGAAGCAAGGTAAGATAACAGATCCGGAATCAAAAGCTGTAGATTTTGCTGTCTTAATGGCTGAGGAACCCCCATCACCATCACCGTCTGATGAGAACGAGTCACCAAATGAATCCCTAAACGTTCGAGCAACTCACGGTATAATTCGAAACCACGGATCTCCTCGTTAGACACTTTTACACTCAAAGGGACCAATAACGGCTGACTCTTTAATGGCTCTTCTTGACTATTTAATTGACCACGAACTCTCCACTCAACTGCTTTCGTTAGCGCCAGTAAGACACATCCTTGATCGGTAGTCATCAGCAGATATTGCCCATCAACGACAGCGATGGCTTTACCTAATTTAGTCACTATCCGTGAAAGCGTTGACGATTTTTCAGTGGTTGATAAACGATTTTCTATTGAAACTGGCGCTTCGCTCACTTTCATTAATTGCTGATAAGCTTGACTTTGCTCAGCCATAACTGGCGCAGACGATCGTGGCTTAGCCGTCGTCGGACGATTCCATGAGTGAGAGGCTTTTGCTTCTTGAATGACCGCTTGCGATGGACGTTCTGTCGTTAAATACTGACGAGAATAACCGTCTTTATCACTCAGATTTCGAGCTGGCTGATCAGGCTCCGTTGACCGCTCATTCGACATATATGTCGGAACAGGAGCAGAGAAAGCGGCTTGGTTAAGCTCGGGAGTTTCAATATGTTGACTATCAGCAAGAGCACCGCTTAGTGCTTGATAAATAAAATCATGCACTAAGCGAGCTTGATGAAAACGAACCTCATGTTTCGCAGGATGTACATTGACATCAACCAAATGAGGATCAAGTTCAATGAACAGTACATAGGTTGCACATTGATCTGGCCTTAAACTGCTCTCATAACTTTGTCGAATCGCATGATTGATCAGCTTGTCACGCATCATACGTCCGTTTACATAACAATATTGCAGATCACTTTGCTGACGAGCGCCTTGTGGCGTCGTTATCCAGCCATGCAATCTTAACCCTTGATGAGCTAGCTCTATTTTCAGCATATGCTTAACAAAAGACGCACCACATACCGCAGCCAAACGATTTTCTTCTTGCCGTTCACTGCTCGCGGCACGGTACTGACGGATAATTTTTCCATTATGGCGCAGCGTCAAACTGACATCAAAACGGCTCAAAGCAATACGCTTTAAGAGTTCATCAATATGGGTAAACTCTGTTTTTTCTGTACGTAAAAATTTGCGTCTTGCCGGTGTATTGAAAAACAGATCCAAAACTTCAACTGTGGTCCCTACTGGATGGGCACTAGGCTGCAGCTTGACAGCCATATCGCGCCCTTCACTGTACGCCGACCATGCTTCTTCTTGAGTCGCCGGACGAGAAGTGATGGTTAAGCGAGAAACCGAGCTAATACTGGCTAACGCTTCCCCACGAAACCCTAGGCTGATGATCGCTTCGAGATCGTCCAGTGTTTGTATTTTCGATGTCGCATGTCGACTTAAGGCTAAGCCAAGCTCATCCTTATTGATCCCAGAGCCGTTATCGCGAACTCGAATTAACTTAGCGCCACCTTTCTCAATATCAATTTCAATCCGTGTGGCCCCTGAATCCAAGCTGTTTTCTACCAGCTCTTTTACTACCGAAGCCGGCCTTTCCACCACCTCACCCGCGGCAATTTGGTTTGCTAAACGGGCGGGTAGAATACGAATCGTCATAACCTGCCTATCTTATCGGTTGGGAATGATCAGTACTTGGCCTACCGCCAATTGATCTGAACGCAATTGATTAGCCTCACGAATACTTTGTACCGTTACATTGTACTGATTGGCGATCCGACCAAGAAACTCACCACTCTGTACCGTGTGTTTACGCAAAGGTTTATCTTTTAAGCTCACCGAAATATTAAGCTTTTGACCAACAAATAACGTGTCAGACTTAAGGTTATTTTCTCGGCGTATCGCATCGATAGAGACTTTATAATTCGCCGCTAAACGGCCTAAAAACTCTCCCGATTTAACCACATGGGTAATGGTTTCGGTTTCCACTGGATTATTGACCACCGGTACCGGAATAGGACCACGTTCTCCTCCGGGAATAGTTAATCGCTGACCCACCGTTAAGCGAGAATCTTTTAATTTATTCGCTTGCATGATCCCAGAAACGGTCGCTCCATATTTTTGGGCAATCACAGATAACGACTCACCTCGTTGTACTTGATGTTGCTGAGTTTTACCTCGGTTAGCAAACAAGGTTCCTTCTGGAGGATTTTCCTCAAAGTATTGCACTAACGCTTTGCCCATCGCTCGTGCGAGCTTATCTTGATGGCTACGTTGAAAAATCAATCGCTCTTCGATAGGGTTAGAGATAAAACCAATCTCTACTAATACTGATGGAATATCGGGCGACTTCAATACCGCCAGACTGGCATTCACAGGCTCCGCTTTATGTAAGTGAGCGACTTTGCCTAGCTCTTGTAAAAGATTGGTCGCCACTTTATGGCCTTCTTTTTGCGAATGGCTAAACTGTAAATCTAATAATGTTTGACTGACATTACGGTCATTATTCGTCCGCGCCAAAACTTCACCGGCCCCTCCGAGTAACTCCGATTGCTGCTCATGATTTTCAACCCAACGCGCAATTTCAGTGTTGGCCCGCCGAGTATTAAGCACAAAAACTGAAGCCCCTCTTGGCTGTGGAGTATGAAAAGCGTCAGCATGAACTGAAACCAATAGATGAGCACGATTACGACGAGCAATTTCAGTCCGATTATTCAAGCTTACGTAATAGTCACCGGTTCGTGTTAATACGGCTTTCATACCCGGAACCGCATTAATTTGATCCGCCAATTTTTTAGAAACGCTTAATGTGGCATCTTTTTCAAATTTACGAGTTGGGCCAATAGAACCGGGATCTTCACCACCATGTCCCGCATCGATAGCAATAATAATATCTGCAGTACCGACTAACTGAGACGCATCGCGGCTCACTACATTGGGCGAACGAGCGGGCGTACTCGACGTCGCCGCTGCAGGAGCGGGTGAATGAGGTAAATCAATCACCAAACGATGACCATATTGCCCACCTGGTGTGGGAGGTAATTTAAAAATATTGGGCGTCGACTTATTGGCTAATTCAAGTACTAAACGAAAAGTTGTTTTTTCTGGTGGTGTACTCGCGCGAATCCGTTTCAATATCGCACTATCAGAGACCGTTACTGGCAAAACGGCAGCTAATGAAGTCTGTTTTAGATCGACCACCAAGCGTTCTGGGCTGCTTAGCGTGAAATAACTAAAGTCCGCTTCTGACTTTAAATCGATCACTACGCGAGTGGCATCAGGGGAAGGCCAAACTCTAACCCCTTCTAATACATTAGCCTGAACGCTACTGATAGCAGATAATAATGTGACCAATAGCCACCAATAACGCAAAAAACGACCGTAATTAATGCTCAACATAACTCCAACTGACTCAATAAGGTGCATCCATACTCGCTATTTGCGCTAACACTCGCCTGACGTTGCTCACCCTCATAGCGAAGCGATATCGTTAAATCTGCTGTTGGCAATAAACCTTGACCTTTTTCAGGCCACTCCACCAAGCAAATAGCATCATCGGTAAAATAATCACGAATTCCCATAAACTCGAGTTCTTCAGGATCCGCCAATCGGTAAAGATCAAAATGATAAACCTGCCAATCCGCTAACTGGTATGGCTCAACTAACGTATAAGTTGGGCTTTTCACATTTCCTTCATGGCCTAACGCTCTAATGAAACCGCGACTTAAGGTGGTTTTCCCTGCGCCTAAATCACCGTAAAGATAAAGTGTCGTCTGCTGGGAACATAATTGAGCTAAGCGCATTCCTAGCATTACCGTCTGTTGTTCATCTTTTAAAGTAAAAGTTTTTATGGTCATGAATCGGATCTCTAAAGCGTCTAGCTAGCACTATATAAAAATAAAAAGAGAACGAATAGTAAACTGGGTTAGTTTTAAGAGACAAGCTCTGTTCTGTAAGTAAACAGAAAAATCTTCATATCAAATCGAATATCGATACAACTAGCCACTCACTGGCTGGATCAATCGAGTGAGATCCGTTAAGATCCGCCGCCCAATGACCATGACCAATACTGATAATGGACCTTCATTCACTAGCCGAACAAATCAAACAATGGGCAAAAGAACTCGGCTTTGACAAAGCAGGGATCTGCGACGTCGATTTAAGTCAGCATGAAGCAGCTTTACAAGCATGGTTAGATGCAGGGTATCACGGTGAGATGGAGTGGATGGCTCGCCATGGTATGTTACGTGCTCGCCCAGCAGAACTATTACCCGGTACACTTCGAGTGATCAGTGTCCGCATCAACTACCTTCCACCACAAGCGCAATTTGCCGCGAATTTATCAGATCCAACCCAAGGTTATATTAGTCGCTATGCACTTGGACGCGATTACCATAAATTGGTTCGTAATCAACTCAAAAAATTAGCTGATAAAATCGAGCAAGAAGTCGGTCAATTGGGTTATCGTCCTTTTGTTGATTCCGCACCTATTTTAGAAAGGCCTCTGGCACAAAAAGCTGGGCTTGGCTGGACGGGAAAACATTCTTTAATTCTCGATAAAGAGGCAGGATCATGGTTCTTTTTAGGCGAACTGCTTGTTGATATTCCTCTGCCAGTCGATACACCGTCAGAGAATCAATGTGGACAGTGTCGAGCATGTATGACCTCATGCCCGACTGGTGCGATTGTCGAAGAAGGAGTTGTCGATGCACGGCGCTGTATCTCTTATTTAACGATTGAGTATTCAGGGGTGATCCCAGAAGAATTTCGAACGGCAATCGGTAATCGTATCTATGGTTGTGATGACTGCCAACTCGTCTGCCCTTGGAACCGTTTTGCTGATCTTACCCAAGAAGACGACTTCCATCGACGAGAGGTGTTGAATAATGCCGATCTTGTTGCTTTATTTTCATGGGATGAGAAAACCTTTTTACACCATATGCAAGGTTCTGCCATACGCCGTATTGGTCATCAACAATGGCAACGCAATTTGATTATTGCAATGGGTAATGCGCCCTATTCACAAAGAATCATCGATGCCTTAGAGCAAAAAACAGGAGAAAGTGAACTATTAGATGAGCATATTGAATGGGCATTAACACAGCAGAGAGAGCAGTTGGCTAGCATTACGAATAAACAGCAAAGACTAATTAGAATTATTGAAAAAGGCTTGCCGAGAGATGCGTGAGTATGAAATAACCCAACATCATTGATGTGCATTCTTTGATTCACTTCGCAAATTCTTAGGTGTGGAAAAATATTAAATGAGACAGCGTTTGCTAAACTTCAAAAAAGTTAATCACATTAGCAGGAAATGATAAGGATCAAAGAAAATACAGTTAATGATCGTTCACGCGGCTCTTACACCACAGGGAATAAACCAAAATACCATTTAAAATCATTAACTTAATAAAAAAATTATCACTCTGATATTATTCCCCATCGGCAAAAAGATCGTCTGAACAAGCCTCTATCTTCAAGCTAAAAACACGTTATGCACCAAGTTATCCACAAATTCAAAATGTGGATAACTCTGTGCATGGATAAAACAAAGCCTGACTACATCAGCGGTAGACTCCGTTTTTATTCATGTATCTAATATGATTTCGGGCCAAACTTTCTTGGCAGAAAATAAGATTTTTTTGATGGGGTTATGCTTCACAGCATGATAAAGAGCATTGACATGGTGTCAATTTTTCAGAATAGACAGAAAAAACCACGCAACAGCGTAGTCTTTTGTTTTTAAATTGGTTGCGGGGGCCGGATTTGAACCGACGACCTTCGGGTTATGAGCCCGACGAGCTACCAGGCTGCTCCACCCCGCGTCCGTATTGCTCATCGTTAAGCACGATGTAGGCTTGAAACTGGAGCGACACACGAGGTTCGAACTCGTGACCTCAACCTTGGCAAGGTTGCGCTCTACCAACTGAGCTAGTGTCGCATTTCA
>NZ_WXWI01000015.1:0-22358 GCF_009904895.1 Vibrio sp. V31_P5A7T61 | reverse complement strand
GGTTATATCTTTTTTTATTACAAAGTTTCAAAGAAATGAAAATCCATCAAAGGTTTCTTTAAACATATTTGGTTGCGGTTATATTCGTTCAGTGGTTATGCGTTCTGAGTTGTTACACATTCACTGGATCAATAATGAAACGCTGAGGATTAAGGATTTTACATTATTGTCAAATAAAAGCTTAATAACGTTGCATGACGAGTGGTTTTATTGTGGTGCTGAGCATCATGCTCTTGATGATAAAGCTTATGAACGAGTCGTGAATGGTTATTTTAAAAAAAACAAAAACATAAAATGGCTTGACGTTAATCGTTATGTTTGGAATGTTAAAAGAAAATATTACCCTGATTTAAAAGGTGTTATTTTTACTGTTCCATCAAGCTGGATGAAATTGAGAGCTAAAAATAGCTATCTTCTTAAAGATAAAGATATACGTGTTGTCCCTAATCCTATTAATACTAAAAAATTTAAGAGGAGTGATGAACCTGTAATGATAGATGGAATATCTAAGGGTGATTTTGTTATTTTATTTGGTGCTGTAGATGGTAATGCTAGTTGGATTAAAGGGTTTGATTTATTAACTGAAGCGATTCATATTTTCTCTCAAAACCTTGAATCTTTGGATAAAATAAAAATTGTTGTTTTCGGAGGTAAAGAGAAAAGATTTGGTGAGATCAATGGAATTCAGTCTATTGAATTGGGTCATATTTCATCAGAAACATATTTATCGAAAGTATATTCTTCTGCAACTGTAACTATTGTACCATCAAGAGTTGAGTCATTTGGTCAGGTTGCAGCTGAGAGCCTTAGTTGTGAAACTCCAGTGGTAGCATTTAATCATTCGGGTTTAACTGATATCATTCAGCATAAGGTTAGTGGATATTTGGCGGAGCCGTTTTCTCCCCAATCGCTTGCCGACGGAATATTCTGGTATTATAACTTGGATGACCTAGAGAAAGAAAAAATCAAGTTTAATGCTCGAAAGCATATAATAGAAAATTTTAGTGAAGATGTGGTTAGAGAGAAATTTATGGCCCTATATAATGAAATTGAAGATAAGTTAAAGAATAGTTGTTAATTAAGTAATTAAGGAATATGAAGTGAGTGAAATAAGAAAAGCACTAATTACCGGTATCACCGGCCAAGATGGCTCATACCTAGCAGAGTTTTTATTAGAAAAAGGCTATGAAGTCCACGGTATTATCCGCCGTGCCTCTTCTTTTAATACCGAGCGTATCGACTCTGCGATTGCCAACTCTAGTAATATCCATCTTCACTACGGTGACTTAACCGATTCGTCGAATCTGATTCGCTTGGTGAAAGAAATTCAGCCTGATGAAATCTACAACTTAGGCGCAATGTCACACGTAGCCGTCTCTTTTGAGTCACCTGAGTACGCAGCGGATGTCGATGCAATGGGCACTATTCGCCTATTAGAAGCAATACGTATCAATGGCTTAGAGAAGAAAACCCGCTTTTATCAAGCATCAACTTCTGAGCTGTATGGTGAGGTGCAAGAGATCCCGCAAAAAGAAACTACACCATTTCATCCACGTTCTCCTTATGCAGTCGCAAAGATGTACGCTTATTGGATCACGGTCAACT
Source organism: Vibrio sp. V31_P5A7T61 (assembly GCF_009904895.1). Lineage (NCBI taxonomy): Bacteria > Pseudomonadati > Pseudomonadota > Gammaproteobacteria > Vibrionales > Vibrionaceae > Vibrio > Vibrio sp. V31_P5A7T61. The sequence continues at coordinate 20,753 of NZ_WXWI01000015.1, read as the reverse complement.
ATCGTGAATCTTACGGCATGTATGCGTGTAATGGTATTTTGTTTAATCATGAGTCGCCACGTCGTGGTGAAACCTTCGTGACGCGTAAAATTACCCGTACGATTGCTAATATCTCTCAAGGTTTAGAGCAATGTTTATATCTCGGTAATATGGATGCACTGCGCGATTGGGGCCACGCGAAAGATTATGTGCGTATGCAATGGATGATGCTGCAACAAGACGTGGCCGATGATTTTGTCATTGCAACCGGGAAACAGATTTCAGTTCGTGAGTTTGTGCGTATGTCTGCCAAAGAAGCGGGGATTGAACTAGCCTTCTCTGGTGAAGGTGTCGATGAAATTGCCACCGTAACTGCGGTTGATACGGATAAAGCGCCATCGGTCAAGGTAGGCGATGTGATCGTCCGTGTTAGTCCGAAATTCTTCCGTCCTGCAGAAGTCGAAACACTGTTGGGTGACCCAAGTAAAGCCAAAGCCAAGTTAGGCTGGGTGCCTGAAATCACGGTTGAAGAGATGTGCGCTGAAATGGTTGCGGCAGATATTGATAAAGCCAAGCAACATGCCCTTTTAAAAGCGCATGGTTTTGATGTGGCTATTTCTTTAGAAAACTAAGCGGTATTGATTGTGAAAAAACGAATTTTTGTCGCTGGCCATAATGGTATGGTAGGCTCAGCAATTGTACGCCAACTCTCAGCTCGTGATGATGTTGAGATTATTACTCGTTCACGTAGCGAGTTAGATTTACTCGATCAAGCTGCAGTGAATCAATTTTTTGCTGCTGAGCGAATTGATCAAGTTTACCTAGCGGCGGCTAAAGTAGGTGGTATTCATGCCAATAATGTTTACCCTGCTGAGTTCATTTACCAAAACCTTCTCATGGAGTGCAATATTATCCATGCTGCACATCAGAATAACGTTCAGCACCTGTTGTTTTTAGGCTCTTCATGTATTTACCCTAAACTAGCAGAACAACCGATGACAGAAAGCGCCTTGCTGACTGGAATGTTAGAAGCGACTAATGAACCTTATGCGATTGCTAAAATTGCTGGTATTAAACTGTGTGAGTCGTATAACCGTCAATATGGTCGTGATTATCGCAGTGTGATGCCAACCAATTTGTATGGTGAAAACGATAACTTCCATCCTGAAAACTCTCATGTCATTCCTGCGTTAATGCGTCGCTTTCATGAAGCCAAACTTCGCGGTGATGCTGAGGTTGTCGTTTGGGGAACGGGCACGCCAATGCGTGAGTTCCTTTATGTCGATGATATGGCCGCCGCGTCTGTGCATGTTATGGAGCTAGATAATGAAACTTATCAAGCACATACCGAGCCGATGTTATCGCATATTAATGTTGGTACAGGAGTCGATTGCACGATTCGTGAAATGGCCGAAACCATGGCCAAGGTTGTTGGGTTTAACGGTCAAGTGATCTTTGATAGCACTAAACCTGATGGCACGCCACGCAAATTAATGGATGTATCACGCTTGGCGGCTTTAGGTTGGCGTTATCAGGTTAACCTTGAACAAGGCCTAACGAAAACCTATCAGTGGTTTTTAGCTAATCAAGATAGCTTCCGAAAATAGGCTAGGGATCAATGCAACGATTAGATAAAGAAACGTTTAAAACTATCGTTGCCTCTACGCCACTGGTTTCTATCGACCTGATTATTCGCAATAGCTGTAATCAGGTTTTATTAGGATTAAGAACTAACCGTCCTGCACAAGGGTTTTGGTTTGTTCCCGGGGGGCGGATTGGCAAAGATGAAACCTTTGAACATGCTTTCTTGCGTTTAACTCAACTAGAGCTTGGTTATCCGATTCCCCTCAACGAAGCGAGTTTTCTTGGACCTTACCAACATCTCTACAGTGATAATTTTTCGGGTACCGATTTCTCTACTCATTATGTGGTGTTAGGTTACCAACTTAAATTAGATCTTGATTTGCAAACGCTACCCGTAGAACAGCATCAAAACTATCAGTGGTGGGATGAGCAAGAGTTGATCAATTCTGATTTGGTGCATCGTAATACTAAAGCGTATTTTTCAGATAACTATAAATAAAAAGTAGGTAACGGTTATGTTATTACCTGTCATTATGGCGGGAGGCTCAGGTAGTCGCCTTTGGCCGCTCTCACGCAGTTTATACCCTAAACAATTTATCAGCTTAGCCAGCGATAAAACCATGTTACAAGAAACCTTACTTCGCCTCGAAGGGATAGAGCATGAGGCTCCGCTGTTAATTTGTAATCAAGAACATCGCTTTATTGTCGCAGAACAATTGCGCCAACAAGGTTTACAACATGGTGGAATTATTCTTGAACCCGTTGGGCGTAATACCGCCCCCGCTATTGCTTTAGCTGCTCTGCAAGCGATTAAAGGAGGTGAAGATCCACTTTTACTCGTTTTAGCTGCTGATCATGTTATTCAACAATCTTTTGCTTTCACTCAAGCTGTCAAAGCGGCGATCATACCTGCAGAACAAGGTATGTTGGTTACTTTCGGTATTGTCCCGACCGCAGCAGAAACGGGCTATGGTTATATTAAACAAGGTGAGTCAATTGGCGAATCAGCCTATCGCGTCGCTCAATTTGTCGAAAAACCCAATCTTGACACTGCCGAGCAATACCTTAGTTCTGGTGAATATTATTGGAACAGTGGCATGTTCTTGTTTAAAGCGTCGCGTTATTTAGCCGAGCTAAAAGCCCATCGCCCTGATATTTTAAAAGCCTGTGAATTGGCCATACAAGGCGCAAGAGCCGATCTTGATTTTATCCGTGTCGCAGAAGATCAATTTTCTGCATGCCCCGATGAATCGATTGATTATGCGGTGATGGAAAAAACTCAAGATGCACTTGTGGTTCCGATGGATGCTGGTTGGAGCGATGTTGGTTCGTTCAACGCTTTATGGGAAGTATCTGAAAAAGATTCAGAAGGCAACGCGGTTGTTGGTGATGTAATGCTTGAACAAACCCGTAACAGTTATGTGTATGCGCAGAACAAATTGGTTTCTACCGTTGGGGTTGATAATTTAGTCATTATTGAAACCAAAGATGCCGTATTGGTCGCCAATAAAGATAAAGTACAAGACGTCAAAAATATTGTTAACCAATTAAAAGCACAAAATCGCCGTGAATGTGAGCAGCATCGTGAAGTGTACCGCCCTTGGGGGTCTCATGATGAAATTGCCGAAGGTGATCGTTTTCATGTCAAACATCTTAAAGTCAAGCCGGGTGAGAAAACGGCTTTACAAATGCATCATCATAGAGCTGAGCATTGGGTTGTTGTACAAGGTACGGCCAAAGTTACTAATGGTGAGAAAAGCTATTTAGTCAGTGAAAATCAATCCACTTACATTCCTCTTGGTTCTGCTCATCGGATTGAAAACCCAGGAAAAGTTGATTTGCATTTGATTGAAGTTCGTTCGGGAAGTTATCTGCAAGAAGACGATATTGTCCGTTTAGAAGAATACGGTGTTGGTTACTAATGAAAGTGACGATTATTACTGCCACCTACAATAGTAGCCAAACGATAGCAGATACGGTGTGTTCTTTAGAAAAGCAAACCTACCCCGAGATTGAATATATTATTGTTGATGGTGCTTCAAAAGATGACACCTTACAGGTTATTGAACAGAATTGTTCACGGGTTAGTAAGATTATTAGCGAACCAGATCGTGGTATTTACGACGCACTCAATAAAGGTATTCAAGCGGCAACTGGCGATATTGTTGGCTTTCTGCATTCTGATGATTTGCTGGCTTATCCCGAGGCGATTGCCGATATAGTCAGCATCATGCAAAAAAAACAGTCTCAAGCCGTCTATGCTGATTTAGAGTATGTATCAAAAGACGATATCAGCAAAACGGTTCGTTTATGGACATCCGGTGACTATCAAAAACAAAAGTTACTCAATGGCTGGATGCCACCACATCCGACTTTTTATATGAGACGAGAGTGCTATCAATCTTTCGGTGTTTTTGACCTGTCCTTTAAAATATCAGCCGATTACGATTCTTTACTGCGTTATCTTTGGGTAAACAGTATTTCTATGAGTTATTTACCTCATGTGCTCATAAAAATGCGTGTTGGTGGGGCTAGTAATCGTAGTTTGGGCAATATTTATAAAAAAAGCTGCGAAGATATTAGGGCCTTAAAAAATAATCAGCTTTTTTGGCCGAAAGCTTTACTAATCAAGAATATTTCAAAAATTCCGCAATTTTTTAGAAGATAATATTATGCTTTTTACTCATACTACGATTCAACAGTCCGGTATCCAATTTGGTACTAGTGGTGCACGAGGCTTGGTGACTCAATTTACCCCGCAAGCGTGCGCAGCTTTCACTCACGCTTTCTTAGCCAGCTTGCAAGGGCATTTTGTATTCCAGCAGGTTGCTATTGCGATTGATAACCGCCCAAGCAGCCCAGCCATGGCGCAAGCGTGTATTGCTGCGATTGAGTCACAAGGCTTAGAGGCCGTCTACTACGGTGTTGTTCCAACCCCCGCACTAGCTTATGTGGCAATGCAGCAAGCTATCCCTTGTATCATGGTCACTGGCAGCCATATTCCCTTTGATCGTAATGGCCTGAAGTTTTACCGCCCTGATGGTGAAATTACTAAAGCCGACGAACAAGCCATTTTAACTGCGCAAGTGGAATTTGCTTTGCCAGAAACGCTCCCTGCTTTAGTCGTCAATCCACAAGCTGCTGAACTTTATATTGAGCGCTACACCATCTTGTTTGAAAGCGATTTTCTGGCGGGTAAACGCATCGGTATTTATGAGCACTCCAGCGCAGGGCGCGATCTTTATCAACCTCTATTTACTGCACTAGGTGCTGAAGTGATTTCGCTTGAGCGCAGTGATGAATTTGTGCCGATTGATACCGAAGCGGTATCGGAGGCCGATAAAACCAAAGCCAGAGCGTGGTCACAACAGTATCAACTGGATGCGATTTTTTCTACTGATGGTGATGGCGATCGGCCACTAGTGGCTGATGAAAACGGCGAATGGCTGCGTGGGGATATTCTTGGCGTGCTGTGCGCACAGGCCATGAACATGCAAGCGCTGGCGGTGCCAGTCAGCTGTAATACGGTGATCGAGTCGATTCCACAATTTAGTAAGGTATCGCGCACTCGTATTGGCTCACCGTATGTCATTGCCGAGTTTGCTGAGCTGGCTAAACGGTATGACGCCATTTCTGGTTTTGAGGCCAATGGCGGCTATCTGTTAGGTTCTGATGTGCAAATTAATGGCAAATCACTGAAAGCGCTACCAACACGTGACGCGGTATTACCCTTCATTATGCTGCTTTCTGCAGCGAAAGAATTGGGCATTGCTGTATCAGTAGAAGCCCTGCCTAAACGTTACACTCATAGCGACCGTATTCAAAACTTTGCCACTGAGAAAAGTTTGGCAATTTTAGAGCAAGGCAAAGAATATCCTCAACAGTTGCTTAAGCGGTTAGGTTTTGAGGGACTTGAGGTTGAGGCTGTCGATCTCACCGATGGGTTAAGATTAACACTCTCTGATCACAATATTATTCATTTACGTCCATCAGGTAATGCTCCAGAACTGCGTTGCTACGCTGAGTCGAATTTGATGGAAACTTCCCAAAAACTTGTTCAACAAGTTTTAGAAAATATACGTTAAACCTAGAGGTTTTGATTTCATCAGAAATGTTTATTCTGATGATCTTTGGCTGCTCTTCTTTCATCATGGCGTTAGAAGAGCTGATACTTAGTTTGCCGCTATTTCTGTATCTTGCTTTCTTTCCTGCCAACTGCCTCGAATTTTCTTTTTCTCTCCATCTTGTTTTACATTCATTATGCTAGTGTTTGCTTATTAATTGTTCTGAGTAAGGCAAAGGATATGCAAATACTTCATCACGGCGGTAAAAATACGGTTACCGGTTCTTGTCATGAGTTGCGCGTCGATGGTGTGGCAGTGCTGATCGATTGTGGACTGTTTCAAGGTAAAGATGCGACGGATGTTGCGTTGGACTTTCCAGTCGAGCATATCGATGCGCTGATTGTGACTCATGCTCATATTGATCATATTGGCCGTATACCGTGGTTGCTAGCAGCTGGTTTTACAGGGCCGATTTACTGTACGCCAGCCAGTGCAGAGCTGATCCCATTAATGTTAGAAGATGGGCTTAAATTGCAATTGGGCCTCAATCGCCAGCAAATTCAGCAAGTATTAGCCATTATCAAACAGCGATTACGACCCTTTTGCTATGGTGAATGGGTAACCATTTCGGGCTATGGTCAGGCTCAGGCGTCACTGCAACTTCGCTTTCAACCGGCTGGACATATTCTAGGTTCCGCTTATGTTGAGCTTCGTTTAGCCAACGGTGAAGTGGTTGTGTTTTCAGGCGATTTAGGGGCGAGTAATACGCCATTACTGCCTGACCCGCAATCGCCGCTGCGAGCCGATTATCTGATCATTGAAACCACTTACGGCAACCGTAATCACGATGATGTGGCTGGCCGCGCTGAGAAGTTACGCGAAATCATCCAACGCTCATTAGAAAATGGCGGCACGATTTTAATTCCTGCTTTCAGTGTTGGCCGTACCCAAGAGCTATTGTTTGATATTGAACGCTTGATTTTTGAGCACAAAATTGATGCCGATCTGCCGATTATTCTTGATTCACCGATGGCTCAACAAGTCACCCAATCGTATCGCCGCTTCAAAGCACTATGGGGAGAAGAGGCCAAGCAGCGTTTAGAGATGCATCGTCATCCGCTGGCTTTCGATCAGTGTATACAAATTACTGATTATCGAACTCATCAGGCCCTAGTCAATCATCTCGCCTCAACCGGTGCTTCCGCGATTGTGGTGGCCGCATCGGGGATGTGCCAAGGCGGGCGAATTGTTGAATATTTAAAAGCCTTGCTGGGAGATGAGCGTACCGATGTGATTTTTGCCGGCTTTCAAGCGGAGGGAACCCTGGGTCGAACCATTGCCGAAGGCGAAAAATCGATTTGTATTGATGGAGAAGAGATTGACGTTAAAGCCAGTATTCATGTGATGTCGGGTTATTCCGCTCACGCGGATCAATCTGAATTACTCGCGTTTATTAAAGGCATCGACCAACCGCCAAAGGAAATACATTTGATTCACGGTGAACGTTCAGCTAAGCAAGGTTTTGCTCATGCTTTAGAAATGGCTGGGTTTAATGGCGTTGTAATCACTTAGCTTTAGCGGTTTAAACTTTAAAACGCTTTGGCGTGAATTTATCCTCATGATAATATTTTATCGTTAACGTTTAGGTTCAATGGCGACCTACTCGACGCTTCGAAGGTAAAATTTATGAAATTTCTTGTTACGGGTGTTGCTGGATTTATTGGCAGTCGGGTCGCTGAAGTACTTATCCAGCAAGGACATCATGTTATCGGTATCGATAATAATAATGATTATTATGATGTTTCTTTAAAGCTTGCTCGCCTTAAACGAATTGAGCATAACCATTTTACTTTCATTCAACTTGATATCGCCAATCGTGAGGCGGTAGAAGCGCTCTTTATTCAACACCAGTTTGATAAAGTGATTCATCTTGCTGCGCAAGCGGGTGTGCGCTATTCCCTTGAAAACCCGCATTCCTATGCAGACTCTAACTTGGTTGGCCACGTCAATATTTTAGAAGGGTGCCGCAATACTAAGGTCAAGCACCTTGTTTATGCTTCTTCCAGTTCCGTTTATGGATTGAATAGTAAAGTCCCTTTCAGTAGCTGTGACTCGGTGGATCACCCAGTTTCTCTTTATGCTGCAACGAAAAAAGCCAATGAATTAATGGCCCACTCATATTCACATCTTTATGATCTGCCTACCACTGGGCTGCGTTTTTTCACGGTTTATGGTCCGTGGGGACGGCCTGACATGGCACCGTTTATTTTCACGAAAAAGATTCTTGAAGGCGATCCGATTGATATCAATAACAATGGTGATATGTGGCGAGATTTTACCTATATCGATGATATCGTAGAAGGGGTTGTGCGCGTTGCTGATGTTATCCCTCAGCGCAATAATGCATGGACAGTAGAACAAGGTCAGCCAAACAGCAGTTCAGCACCTTATGCGCTGTATAATATTGGTCACGGCAGTCCAATTAACTTAATGGATTTCATTCAAGCCATTGAAACTGAACTTGGTATTGAAGCGAAGAAACATTTCCGCGGTATGCAACCGGGAGATGTCTATCAAACCTATGCGGATACTACCGATCTGTTTGCGGCTACAGGCTATCAACCACAAGTTGGAGTGCAAGAAGGTGTCGCTAAGTTTGTTGCTTGGTATCGTGAACTTTATCGGGTAGGAAAGTAAATTAGTGCCTAGGACCTAGGTCCTAGAACCCAGAACTTAACCCCCCCGCCATCTTATTTATTCATGACCAACGTGATAAAAAACGTTATCCTTGCACTTATTCTGTTTATAAAACCAACGTCATATGAAGCTTTTGATCACTGGTGGTGCCGGATTTATTGGTAGTGCCGTTATTCGTTACTTATTAGCCAACACCTCTCATCAGATTATTAATGTCGATAAATTAACTTACGCTGGAAATTTAGCATCTCTTCCGGGGGCTGCGCATAATCCTAGCTATATCTTTGAACAGGTAGACATTTGCGATATTGATGAATTAAAACGGGTTTTTTGTACGCATCAACCAGATGCTGTTATGCATTTAGCGGCGGAGTCACATGTTGATCGATCCATTGATGGCCCTGCGGCATTTATTCAAACCAATATTGTCGGTACGTTCAATTTATTAGCCGTAAGTCGTGATTACTGGTTGGCACTGGAGCCCGCTAAGCAAGTTAGGTTCCGTTTTCATCATATCTCGACCGATGAAGTATATGGAGATTTACCTCACCCAGACGATCTTGAGCATGATGAATGTTTAATTGCGAATGATCAATTAAACATGAAAAAGCTTCCCCTGTTCACAGAAACAACAGCTTATGCTCCTTCTAGTCCATATTCCGCTTCTAAGGCCGCGAGCGATCATTTGGTCCGTGCTTGGGGACGTACTTATGGTCTGCCCATTTTAGTGACTAATTGTTCGAATAATTATGGTCCCTACCAATTTCCTGAAAAATTGATCCCTCATGTAATTTCAAATGCGTTGGCTGGTAAGCCATTACCAATTTATGGCAATGGGTTACAGATTCGAGATTGGCTCTATGTTGATGACCATGCTCGTGCACTCTATCAAGTGTTAGTGAATGGTAAGATCGGTGAAACTTACAACATCGGTGGTCATAACGAGAAGCCAAATATTGAGGTGGTTAAAACCATCTGTTCTATTTTGGATGAATTAGCCCCAATGGCGGAAAGCCTACCCGAATTGAGTAGGCAGCAGTCAGTGCCTAATCGTCGTTATTCATTACTAATCACTTATGTCACTGATCGCCCTGGTCATGATCGACGCTATGCTATTGATGCCTCAAAAATTGAACGTGAATTAGGCTGGAAGCCTGAGGAATCTTTTGAGTCAGGCATTCGTAAAACAGTAGAATGGTATTTAAATCATCGTGAATGGCTAGTCGCTAATCATTAATGGTTAAAGTAAATCGCTAATAAAAAAGCTCACTCGCATTGTCAAAACTGCATAGCCGAATCATAAGAAGTCAATAAATGGAACTCAACACTCAACATTCAGCAGTAAACCCTCAACACAATACTAAGGGTATTGTGCTCGCTGGCGGATCTGGCACTCGGCTTTATCCGCTAACGCGTGGTACGTCAAAGCAGATGCTGCCTATTTACGATAAACCGATGATCTATTATCCCATCTCTACGTTAATGTTGGCTGGGATTCGAGAAATACTCATCATCACGACATCAGAAGATCAAGCCAGCTTTCAGCGTTTACTAGGTGATGGCTCAGACTATGGTATTGAATTGAGTTATGCGATACAGCCTAGCCCCGATGGATTAGCACAAGCGCTACTAATCGGTGAGTCTTTTATCGCTGGGCAATCGGTTTGCTTAGTGCTGGGAGATAACGTTTTTTATGGGCAATCATTTTCACAAACTTTAAAAAAGGTGGCTCAACGTCAGCATGGAGCAACAGTATTTGGCTATCAAGTTAAAGATCCAGAACGGTTTGGGGTGATTGAATTTAATGAGCGGCAAAAAGCCGTCTCGATAGAAGAAAAGCCTCAGTATCCTAAATCAGATTATGCGGTAACCGGGCTCTATTTTTACGATCAGCGAGCGGTAGAGTGGGCTAAGCAAATTCAACCTTCACAACGTGGAGAGCTAGAGATCACCGATCTCAATCAACGATATTTAGAGGATGGATCGTTAAATGTCGAGTTACTCGGGCGTGGTTTTGCATGGTTAGATACCGGAACTCATGAAAGTCTCCATCAGGCTTCGTCTTTTGTGCAAACCATAGAAAATATTCAAGGATTAAAAGTGGCTTGTTTAGAAGAGATTGCATGGCGTAATGGGTGGTTAAGTGATGAATGTATGATGCGTATCGCCAGCAGCATGCTAAAAAACGATTATGGGCAGTACTTAGCGAAGCTGGTTCAAGAGCAGAAGAAAAAATCATGATTAAAGTAGTGATAACTGGTAGCCAAGGGCAGGTTGGTCGGGCATTGGTTCGTTTATTGAAGCAAGAGAAAACCATCCAGCTTTTCGCTTATGACAGCGAGCAGTTAGATATCACTAACCAACGGTTGGTTGAAGAAAAATGCCGTCAAATCGTACCTGATGTTATTATTAATGCCGCCGCTTTTACCGCCGTAGATAAAGCAGAAAGTGACACTGAGGCATGTGATGCGGTCAATCATCATGCAGTGAAATATTTAGCGTTAGCTGCTCAACGGCATCAAGCTCTATTGATCCATATCTCCACCGATTATGTTTATGATGGTACTAAAGCAGATCCTTATCTGGAAAGTGATCGCCCTAATCCGCAAAGTGTTTATGGCTTGAGTAAATTAGCCGGCGAGCAAGCGATTCAAGCATGCTGCGATAACTATATGATTATTAGAACCGCTTGGGTTTTTGCTGAGCAAGGTAGCAATTTTGTTCGTACCATGCTTAAGTTAGCGAAAACGCGTTCGGAACTATCCATTGTTGACGATCAATATGGTGGGCCGACTTATGCGGGTGACTTGGCACAAGCCCTAGTGAGTATCGTGCTTAGTTATAGTCAAACAGGGAAGTGTCAATCTGGTATTTATCACTATTCCGGTTTGCCTCATACCAGTTGGTATGGTTTTGCTGAGGCGATTTTTAGCAAAGCACAGCAACAAGGAGTGCTTGAGAAGCGTCCCATTATTCATGCTATTACTACTCAGCAGTATCCAACTCCGGCTAAACGCCCAGCTAATTCTCGCTTAGACTGTTCGTTGATTGAACGTCAATTTTCAGTAACCCCAAGCGACTGGCAACAAGCGCTTAATAACTTATCAGTGTACTTAAATGAAGATTATTAATACCTCAATTCCAGACATAAAAATTATTGAGCCTCAGATCTTTGGTGATGAGCGCGGTTTTTTTATGGAAACCTGGAATCAACAAAAATTCGAGCAGCAGGTAACTCAGCAACCGACTTACTTCGTGCAAGATAACCACTCTAAATCCAAACAAGGTATTTTGCGAGGTTTGCATTATCAAGTTGAAAACACACAAGGGAAATTGGTTAGAGTCATCTCAGGTGAGGTATTTGATGTTGCGGTTGATATCCGTAAAAACTCACCAACCTTTGGTCTGTGGGTAGGTACTTACTTAACCGCTGAGAACAAACGCCAGTTATGGATACCAGCAGGGTTTGCCCATGGTTTTTATGTTACCAGCCCAGAAGCGGAGTTTGTTTACAAGTGTACAGATTATTACAACCCATCGGCGGAGCGAGCGATAATCTGGAATGATCCTGAATTAGCGATAACTTGGCCATTACTTGGTGGTGAGCCTTTACTATCAGAGAAGGATAAAATGGCGCAGCGGTTAGCTGATGCACTGTTGTTATAGCTATTCAGTTGGCGCATATGAGAGTTGTGTTTTCCTAGGACCTAGGTCCTAGAATCTAGAACCTAGAACCTAAAAACCCCTTCCGGCACGTTTAATGCTCCACAGCCTCACCGATATCTTTTCCCAATAGTCGCTTTACCCAGGCGGTGATTCTCCATACGTAGCTCAACATGACAAAGTAAATAGCGAAGCAGGCCATAAAGCTATAAAACATCAACGCTTCACTGATATTGGCTTTCTCTCCATAAATGCCAAAAGCCGCAAATAAACTGGCTATGCTACAAATAACCAATAATGTTTGATGTGACGTTAACCCTAAGCGCTGAAAGATATGGTGTAAGTGCTCACGATCGGGTTTAAAAGGAGAGTCGCCGCGACGAATTCTACGGATCATGATGGCAGCCATATCCATTAATGGTACAGCAATAAGCCACAAAGCCGTCACGGGACGAATTAAAGGTCGGCTCTCGATCTGGCTTACCCCTAAAAGCATCCAAATCACCGTAAAGCCTATCATCATACTCCCCGCATCGCCCATAAAGACCTTGCGCTGTCGACCACAAATACCTAAGTTCATGCAGATATAAGGCAGCATGGTGACAATAATCACTACACATAAGTAAGCAAGACCATGCTGGCTATCAATGTTAAGTAAAAAGGCCAGTGCTCCGAAGGTAACAATGGATAAGCCGCCCAATAGACCATCGATACCATCGACCATATTAAAAGCATTGATCGCCCCGATAACCGCCATAACGGTCACGACAGTTCCAAACCAGCCAAGATAAATATCACCAAAGCCTAATATATTGCCAAGATGATGCATTTCTATCCCAGCAACGTGGATCATGATTAAAGAAAGCAGAACTTGAACGCCAATTCTTACTCGTACACTGAGATCAAATTTATCATCCAGCGCACCAATAAAAGTCAGTAACAGAATCGAAAACAAATATAGCCAGCTGTGTTGGATCATCTGCGGTTGGATGATGAGAACGACGGCTAAAACGACGCTTATGGATAGGCCTCCCACCAAAGGAACTGAACCTTGATGAAGTTTTCGTGCGTTTGGCTTATCGACGAGGTTGATTAAAAAGGCGAACTTTCGCATCGTAAATAAAACAGCAAAAGAACCTAAAAACAACAAGATAAGATTAATAATCATAGGCAGCCACTGTATGAGTTATAGGTTTTATTGCATTTATTGTAGAGCAATAATCTGAGTTTACGTTACTAAATCATCGTTCCAGAGCATGATACTGAGCGATCTAGCACATCATGGGGTCATTCTAGACGATAAAAGGAGCAGAACCAAACGATTGCTACTAAACGAATTCCCTCTTCCTACTTGAAGTGTCAGTGGTGTTGGTTATGGGGTGTTAGCTGAGTTTATTCCTCTTAATCATATCTCTACCATGCTCATTGAAAGTCGCTCATTGGCCGCCGATCTGCCACTCCAAGTCGTTTGGCTATCGATTGCCGATAAGGCAGTTTGCGTAACAAATAGTCATTTTTTATTGATTAGTGAATATAAATAAAGCCAAAAGGCCATCGTTTTTAATAGCAGCGATCTGGTTTATATGTGACCCGTAATTGATAATGTGGTAATTAGTTGGCGATCATTAAATAATGAAAGGCCATTATGAATGGGAAATTAGTGTGCAATTTATCAATTACTCTGTTTGCTTAATGAAAATGTTACTTTTATCCAAAAATGACTCAATGGAATGTCGTTCGGTTAAAAAAAATGCATTTTTTATTGATGAATCGCACGTTTTAAGTAATATTGTCGGCCTTGTAGGAATTGGATTACAAGCACCGTTATAAATAAACCGTTAACCAGGTTTTTGATGAGTGCAGTCAACATTAATGATGGATTTTTGCGCAATGTGGATAAGCGTGTCTTTCAACGGGCGGTAGCTTTCCTTTTTGAGTAACAGTTTGTTTCATAAGCTACTTTTGATTGAAGTTTAATCCATTTACCTCCTAAGCATAGAAGCATTTCTTATAATGTCAAAAAACAGAATAGCGTACACATAATAGAGTGGATCTCAATTCACGGTTATCGGTAATTTACGCTGTTTGGGACAAAATATAATAATAAAATGCAGCTTAAATAATAAAAACATCAATTATTGTTTATCGACAAAGTCGGTCAAATAATAACCAGTCAGTTTAGTTAAAATAACATCGGCTTACTTTTTATGATATCAACGAAAACCCTCTTAGTGACTGCTAGTCTCAGTATCTTCATTACTGGTTGTAGCAGTTATCCTCGTTCTATTGAAGATCAATATAGCCCTGCGGCTGGTCAGCCTATACATCAAATTATTTATTTACCTGAACTGGCCAAGCAGAGTGTGCAATCATTAATTGAGTCTGACTCCCCCTTAGTACTTTCTTCCTTAGCTGATGCTCCTACGGTGCGTGTTCGTGAATCGTTCACTTCTGCCGTTGGTCTTGCTTGTTTGCGTGTTGAATCTCTAACGCCTTCCGATCGTCATAATCTCTGCCTTTACCCACAAGGTTGGGGAGTTGTGCGTGATTTTCGTAACGATTAATCCGTAAGCGATATCTCGTTAAACACTTTCTCTACTTTTGTTTCTAGCATTGCCATTGATTGGTGAGATAGGCGTGCTTCGCGCAAGGATTCTTTTGAATGAAAAAAAAAATACTATCGATTATCAGTTGTGTTGCCTTTGTTGTTGCTCCTCAAGTCAGTGCTTTAACTCAAGCAGAGCTAGCGAAGGCGGCTCAGGCACAAGGAAATAGCGTACCCGTTGATGACGCAGCCCGTAGCCAGTGGCAAAGCACACATTATGGACCGATACAAAGTCAGCAGGTTGGACCAACAGAGCAAGAGCAGTCGATTAAACCTTTCGCTGCAGAGTTGTTTCAAGGTGGATTTCGTGGTTTACGTTCCGATGGCTTGAATGCTAATTATCGCCTACTGCCTGGTGACCAAGTCACCTTGCGAGTGTGGGGCGCGGTCGAGATTGATCGCGTATTACCCGTTGATGCACAAGGAAATATTTTTATCCCGACCGTGGGGCCAGTAAAAGTACAGGGCGTCACTCATAGCCAGCTAAACCAAGTCGTGTCTGCGGCCATTCGTCAAACCTATTCTAAACAGGTTAAGGTTTATACGAATTTACAAGGCGTTCAACCGGTGTCTGTTTTTGTGGCTGGTTTTGTGAAAAGCCCAGGCCGTTATAGTGGTGTACCAAGCGATTCTGCCTTGATGTTTTTAGATCAAGCTAATGGTATTGATGATCAACTCGGTAGCTATCGTAATGTCCGTTTATTACGTGATGGAAAAGTGCTCGCTGAACTGGATTTATACCAATACATGCTCCATGGTGAGTTGGCGCATCCACAACTACAAGATGGCGATACCCTATTGGTCGCACCGCGTGGTGCCAGTGTTTTAGTCACGGGAGATATTGGTCGTCCTTACCGTTTTGAGCTACCACCCCAAGCACAAGGCATGGCCATTTTAGAACTGGCTCAGCTTAGTCCTGCGGTAACCCATGTCTTACAACGTGGAACGCGCAGCCAAAATCCGATCGCTCACTATCTCACTTTGAATGAGTTCAAGCAGCAAACCGTTGCTAACGGTGATGAATTAGTGTTTGTCGCTGACAGTAAAGATCAGCAAATCGTTGTCCAGTTAGAAGGAACGTTTGCTGGGCAATCGAACTTTGTGTTACCGAAAAATACCACGTTAATGGAGCTGCTCAACAGTGTTGCCATTAACCCGATGGAAACCGATTATCGTCAAATCTCGTTACGCCGAGTGTCGGTTGCTGAGCGCCAAAAACAGGCGTTAGAAGAAAGCTTACGTCGTCTTGAAGCTACTTACCTAGGCGCGCCATCATCAACCGCAGAAGAATCTGCGATCCGAGTCAAGGAAGCGGAGTTAATCAGCCGCTTTGTGCAACAAGCGCGCCAAATTGAGCCTGACGGTACCATGGTTGTGACCAGCCAAAATCAACTCGTTGATGTCCGCCTGCAAGATGGTGATGTGATTACGCTACCTAAGCGCAGTAATACCGTGATCATCACTGGAGAGGTATTTGTGCCTAAATCGGTGGTCTACTTAGCGGGACGTAATGTGCTGGATTACATCGATTCAGCGGGTGGCTTTAGTCAGCATGCGGATAAAAAGCGGATTTTGATTGTTCGTCAAAATGGTGAAGTGCTAGCGGCGAGTGACGCTGCGGTTCAACCTGGCGATGAGATCCTCGTTCTGCCAGTCGCGAGTACCAAAAATCTGCAGTTAGCAGCCACCTTAACGCAAATTTTGTATCAAGTGGCGATCGCTGCCAAGGTTGTGTTGGATCTATAAATGAGTTATCACCCGCGTCATCCGTTTAAAATTTGCTTAAGTGTCTGGCACGCGCTCTTTATGCGTGAAGCCATGGCGCGGATGACCGCCGATCGCTTTGGCTGGACTTGGATCTTAGTTGAACCGGTTCTGCATGTGATAATCATGATTTCCGTGCGGCAGTTACTTGGTCGTGTCCGCTACATTCAAGGGGCAGATTTTATCCCTTGGTTAATTGTTGGCATTATTACTTTTTTCATCTTTCGCGATGCCATGTTACGTAGCATGAGCGCGGTTCGCTCTAACCGCGCCTTGTTTGCTTATCGGCAAGTGTTACCGATAGACACCGTGATCGTGCGTTCATTATTAGAGTTTTGCTTACGTAGCGTGATCTTTGTCATTCTTATCTTCGGCATGCGGTTTCTTGGTTATTATGCCGCCCCTGATGAGCCTTTCATGGTGATTGTAATGTGGTTCTTGGCTTGGGGAGTGGGGTTAAGTTTTGGTTTGGTATTGTCTGTGTTTGCCACTATGGTCGAAGAAATAGAAAAGATCATCCGGCTTTTTACCTTTCCACTCTATATGCTTTCTGGGGTATTACTGCCGATTAAGTTCTTCCCTTATGAGCTACGCCCTTGGTTATTGTTAAACCCAATCGCCCATGTATTAGAAATGATGCGACATGCCTTTTTTGATGGCTATTACATGATTCCCGGTATCAATCCTTTGTATCCAATACAAGTGATGCTGTTTTGCGGATTATTAGGTTTAATGCTGCATGTGCGTTATAAAATTCGGTTGATGTCGGCATGATAGAAGTTAAAAACATGTCCAAACGCTACCACGGTCCGTTTGGTAGTAATTGGGTGTTAAAAGACGTCAACTTTACTATTCCACGTGGTGTCAGTGTCGGGGTTGTGGGTAAAAATGGCGCTGGTAAATCGACTTTATTAAAACTGCTGTCTGGAATGGATATGCCAGATAAAGGCACTATCGAGCGAGATTGTAGTGTCTCGTGGCCGATTGGTCTTAGTGGTGGTTTTCAGCGCAGTATGACCGGCAGGCAAAATGTTAAATTTGTTGCCCGTATTCATGGCGGCGAAGAGCGCATTGAACAAATTATCAACTTTGTGCAAGAGTTTGCTGAAATCGGTAAAGCCTTTGATCAGCCGATCCGCACCTATTCAAGTGGCATGAAAAGCCGTTTAGCATTTGGCTTATCCCTCGCGTTTGATTTTGATGTTTATTTATCTGATGAAGCAACCGCAGTGGGCGATAAAAGCTTTCGCGCCAAAGCTACCGAAGCGTTCCGCAGCCGAATTGGTCAAGCCAGTATTGTCATGGTCTCGCACAGTGAAGGGATTTTAAAAGATCTATGCCAAGCAGGGCTGTGGATTCACAAAGGCAAAGCGATTTGGTATGACGAGCTTGAACACGCCATTGCCGATTATCATAAGAGTATTAAAAAATGAAAGTTGTATTTCGCAAGCATCTCCAGTGGCTGGTTTGTTTTGCTGTGATCATGCTGGTGGGAATTTATTACGCCTTTATCGCCACCGATCGTTACGTCTCGCAAGCTAATATTGTGCTGCGTAGTCCAGAGATTATGCCAACAGGATTCAGTGTTTCATCCTTGTTATCGGGCACCAGTGGTGCAGGGGATTTACTGCTACTTAAAGATCACCTTGAGTCAGTGGACATGGCTTTAAAACTGCAAAAAAAGCTCGATCTACGTCAGCACTATTCGCAGCCTACCATTGACCGTATTGCTCGTTTAAGTGACGTTAATGCGCCACTAGAAAAATTTTACCGTTATTTAAATAAGCGTATCACGATTAAGTTTGATGATTACGCCAAAGTGTTGCGAGTGCGGGTAGAGGCTTACACTCCTGAAATGGCACAAGCCATAGCGCAAACCTTACTCGAAGAAGGTGAGCGACACATGAACTTAATGGGTAAGCGCCTCGCGGAAGAGCAGCTTAAATTTATTGAGGTACAAGTCGCGGATATGGCGCAGCGAGTGGAGGATGCTCGCGAAGCCTTGCTCGAATATCAAGACGCACATGGTTTGGTATCACCCACTGGAACCGTGGAAGGTATTTTTACCATCATTTCAAAACTGCAAGCCCAACTTGCGGTGACGGAATCACAGCGCAATGCATTAAGTACTTTTCAAAATCCGCGATCACCAGAAATGCAGCGTTTAAGTAGTGAAATCAAAGCATTAAAGTCACAGATTGCCCAAGAGCAAGCCAAGTTAACCATGGAGCATGGTAACGCCTTAAACCGCATTTCAGCCGAATATCAAACTCTAGAGATGCAGGCCAAATTTGCTTTAGAGCTATATTCGAATGCGTTAATTGCTTTAGAAAGCACCCGAGTGGAAGCGGCGCGCAAGCTCAAGCAAGTCTCGGTTTTACAATATCCGACGCTGCCTGAGTTCTCCACTGAGCCACGCCGCTTACATAACTGGGTGGTATGGAGCTTAATGAGTGTGTTCTTCTTTGCGATTGTTCATTTAGCGCGAGCGATTATCCGTGACCACCGTGATTAACTGGTTTAATAATCCTTTAGCTAGATAGATAAAAACCAGATAACTTGGCAAGGAAGTATCATTTGTATGGTCCGCTTATTTCGCCACCGCTCAGCACAAAGGTTAGTGTGGCCAGCTCCTAGCGCGCCGAAACGCCGCCAAGGCAAGCAAGCATTAATGAGTGTTATCAAGCCGCGGCAATTGCCAGATAATCAATTATCAGATAATACGCTGCCTTGGCAAGCGCAGCATCAGGCATGGCTTGAGCAGATCCAGCACAGCCAATTGAGTGTATTTGCTCACACTTATCTGCCTATAGAGTCGCAGAGCCCTCCGGCGTATGTGCTGTGGGTGCTTGGCAAACAACCTTGTGCGAGTCACCTATCGCAAGCGGTAATGACTTATGCCAAATCAATCAATTGCCTGCTTTACGTGATGGTTGAGAGTCAGAATAGTGGCGAGTCCGATGCTCAGTTGGCCCGTCATCAGCGGGCTGGTCAGTTGGCAAGTGCTGAGGTTTATTGGCTTGATCAATTTGCTGACAAAGGCCGCTGGTTACGCGATGCGCAAATGATTATTACGGATCAATGGCTAACCACCATTGAAGCGGCCATTTATCGAAAACCGCTGATGGTTTATGGTCAGGTTGCACAGTGTTTGCAGGCGTGGACACAGTCAGACGCAGCATTGCCGGCGTTACACAAGATTGAGTGGCATGATTGGCAGCAACAACAGTTACTGTTGGCGACCTGGTTTAGTCCGCATTGCCAGGTATGGCATCCTGAATCACAGCAGTCATGCTCAGTCTCCCAAGCCATCGCATGGCTTGAGGTACAATTTGCTGCCCGTCGGCGTTTACCGGCAAAGGTTGGCTTTTTGGCGGTGAAACGTTTTTGGCGAGCCAGCTTTAATGCTTTTTTCCAAGGCTGTCAGCGCCAGTTTGTAGCTCAGCCACAAGCATTACATCCAGAGTGTGTGCCTGTGTTATGGGGTAATCGCACTCGATTTGCGCAGGGGACACAACAAGTATTAAGAGTTGAAGATGGCTTTCTTCGCTCGGTGGGTTTAGGGGCGTTATTTACCCGCCCATTATCTTGGGTGGTGGATGACCTTGGCTTGTATTTTGATGCCACCCGCCCTTCACGATTAGAACACTTTTTACAACATCATAGCTTTACCCAGGACGAGTGCCAGCAAGCAGAGCAATTACAGCAACAACTGCTGCGCGCAAACCTAACTAAATATAATACCGGCCAAGGTGATTGGCAGCCGGTAAACCGCGAACAGACCATGATTTTAGTAGTAGGACAAGTCGAAAACGACGCCTCCATTGAGTTTGGATCGCCAATAATAAAAACCAATATTGATTTATTACGTCAGGTTAGAAGAGAAAATCCCCAGGCTTATCTTCTCTATAAACCGCATCCCGATGTTGTGGCTGGTGCCAGAGCGTCTGGAAGAAATGAATCACTGGCTCACCAATACTGTGACCAAGTGATCACCCATATTGGCATCGACCAACTTTATCCTCATATGGATGAAGTGCATGTCATCAGTTCATTAGCAGGCTTTGAAGCCTTGTATGGATAATAACTAACGAATCAGGGTAAAGTGAGACCCAGACTTTAGCTGCAACTAAAGTTCTCTATCTGATAGTTCGATTGAAGTGTGGCTCCTCTATCGAGAGACCGATAACAAGAGCGAACGTCAGATAGAACTCCAAGCACCACACTCGAATAGTCTTCTGGGTCTCGAACCCGCATTTAGCAAGCAAGAGTTAGCTTATTATGAATACAAATACACTGCAAAACATTAATGTCGGCGTTGATACCGGCAAGTCACAATTAGATATCTATATCCGTCCTCTCGATATCTATTTTAATGTCTCCAATGATGAAAAAGG
>NZ_WXWI01000006.1:22333-23886 GCF_009904895.1 Vibrio sp. V31_P5A7T61 | reverse complement strand
GAATATTATTGTTTACTAAATTATTCAAAGTGATGTTCTACATGATTCAAATATGTCGAGTTCTGGCTGATAGACTTCGGTGTTAACATCCATAATTCCCAATAGAGAATGGAATATATTATCATGAGAGTACATTCCAATTTTATTTGCTGATTCTTGAAGACAATCATAATTAATATTTTTAATTTTTTGAAAACTAGGTGACATCCATACCATTAGTGGAACTTTAGTTTGATATTCAGGCGCTAAACGATAAGGCATTCCATGTAAAAATATCCCATTTTCTCCTAATGATTCACCATGATCAGAAACATAGATTAATGCAGTATGATAGCTTTTTTCTAATGCTTTAAGCTTATCAATGGTTTGGCGTAAAACATAATCGGTGTATAAAATCGTGTTATCATAAGAATTAACGATTTGCTCTACTGAACAGTTTTCAATATCAGCGCGTGGGCAGTCAGGCATAAATGCCGCTTTGTCTTCAGGATAGCGTTGAAAATAAGTTGGTCCATGACTTCCAATGAGATGTAATGCGATTAATCGATTACCCTGCATGTTTTCTACATCTTGTTCAAAGTTTTCCAGAAGTGCCATATCGTAGCAGGTTTTACCATTACAGAGTTCGTTGTTTTCTGTTCTATCAATAGTGATTATATCAATATTTTTAGCCACCTCTTTATCACCACCATCATTCTCTTTCCATAATAATGATATGCCTGCACGTTTTAAAATATCGAGAGCATTATCTTGGTTATCCGCTTTTTGACGATCAAAATTGGAGCGTGTCATTGAAGAGAATAAACAAGGAACAGATACTGCGGTGGCAGTACCGCATGAACTAACATCTTGGAATGAAATGATAGGCAGTTCATCGGTATAGGCGTTGGTTTTTCGTGGATAACCATTTAATTGATAGTTTTGAGATCGCGCCGTTTCACCCATGATGAAAACAACAAGAGTCGGTTTAGTCTCGGCACTTTTTATAGCCTGAGCAGATTGTTGCGCATCTTGGCCTATTTCTCGATACGGTAGGGGGGTAATAAAGTAATTATTATTTAAATACTTTACTGTACTATAAATAAAATGTGTCGGAATAATAATTTTATTGAGATAGGAATTGTTTCTACCAACAGAAACATAATCTTGATAATAAAATACAGCGATAAGAGAAATAATACAAAGCGAAACTAATAAACTGATTAGTTTCTTTATTATCAGATTAAAGAATGAGCCGCCTAGCGTTAAGCGGATTTTGGCAATAATAATGGCTGGTATTACGCCAATAATTAGTGTCCATAAGATAGAGTAACCACTAAGATAAGATCCTGCTTCACTGCTATCTGTTTCTATAATATTGGCGATCATCGTTGTATCAAATATGGTGCCGTAATTGTATCCTGCATAGCTGACTAGCGATGACAGCAATAATAGAATGATGAAAAAAGGTTTACTCAACCAAGGCCAACTAAACAATTGAAAGAGAAAATTTAAAACTGCCAAGAAAAACAGTGGAATAGAAATAATAAAACCTATTTTAACGCTTTCAAGAT
>NZ_WXWI01000006.1:0-22288 GCF_009904895.1 Vibrio sp. V31_P5A7T61 | reverse complement strand
GTAAATAACGATTTATAAACTGGAAGATTAATTATCGTTGCAAAGTAAAGTGCAATAAATAAAGTAAAAGTATGGTACGAGATTTGTTTTTTAAACAGAGACTTGATGTTATTCATGATTATTTCACTAAAATAGAAAGCCAGACGAAACCAGCCAGTAATAAACTGATAAAGACGGCAGCAGAACCAATATCTTTGGCTCGTCCGCTTAATTCATGCCACTCATCTCCAATACGATCAACGACAGCTTCAATTGCTGAATTTATCAGCTCAACTGTCAGTACCAGAAGTAAGCTAGAAATAAGTAAGATTCGTTCAATATTTGAAACAGACATGAAGAAAGTGCTCATTATCAATACAACACAGGCGAGTAGTTCTTGACGAAAAGCCGCTTCGTAAAGCCATGCGGCTTTTAGCCCTTTTATCGAATAGCCCGTCGCGTCAATGAGGCGTGAGAGGCCAGTTTTTCCAGGTTTCACAATAAGCAGCCTATATAAAGTTAACTCATTAAGGATAAAGAGTTTTTGACAAGCCTTAAGACAGCTCTAATGCCGATCAAGTCTTGCGAATTGATGAGAAAAGTTGAAATGATTCACAAATGGTTGTTGTTTTGCCATTTGTTTTATCAATAGTGGAATCTACAGGTTTTTATGATCAGACACCGTCTGAATGCGTCATCGTTTGTATGGATATGTATGAAAAGCAGGTTTTTTAGTCGGTCAGTTATTTATCTTGGATAGCTTTTAGTGATTGCAACGATGAGAAGAGGCAAATATGTCGGTGAATCAATAGGCGGATAAAACAGTAATGTAGGATGCGGCTAAGGTCTAAAATTGAGGGAGGATCTTAAGCTCAGGTGTATTCAGCAGTAAAAACAAAAAAGAGAGCCGAAGCTCTCTTTTTCTAGGTGTTTGGTCGGACTGAGAGGATTTGAACCTCCGACCCCCGACACCCCATGACGGTGCGCTACCAAGCTGCGCTACAGTCCGATGCGCGTAATTTACTGACTTTTCTTTACAGCGTCAAGCATAAAAACGTTTAACGCCATGATTTAATTATCTTTTGAATAAAAACGCTGCAATTCGGTTAAACCTTGCATCAAAATGGGTAGCGTAGGATTCTCGTTAGTCAGTCTTTGATAGTGTTCATCATAGAGTTTAAAGTTACCGAATTTATCGATGACCGTCGTTTGCTGATCAGAAATGAGAGCAAGCTCGCGAGTATCTCCGGCTAAAATCCAACGTCTTTTATTCTCGTTAAACAAGTTTTTGCCGCTACTAAAATCACTGGGATTAGACGATACCCCGAGTAGATCTTGCAGTAAAGTGACGGAAAAATCTAAGTGGCTAGTACGATGAGTAAAGACAGCCGGTACTTTACCAGGCCAATAGATAACCATGGGTACTTGAAGTTGGTAACGACTGAAATTGCTGTTAGCGCCCCAGCTGTTACTTCTGGTCTCATTAAACTCGGTGCCGTGATTAGAAGTGATGACCACAATAGTATTATCGAGTAAAGCTAAGGTTTTCAGCTCATCAAACAAAGTAGCCAACTCAAGATCAGCTTGAGTCACCGAATGATGGTAGCTGTGACGAAATCTATCCGTTGTAGTGGCTTGTTTATCGTGCGGAAGCAACTGATTAAATTTATCAACCGTGGTCAGTTCAATGAAGCTAAACCAAGGTGAATGAGTTTGCTGCGCCCATTGAGACCAATGACTAATCGTTTGTTGATCAACGCTTGGTGTCTCTGCAAACGGTATTTTCACTAACGGGAGTCCACGGAAAACCGACTCTTGAAACAGAGGTTCAGAGAAGTTATCGCTACTAAATAGACCAAACTGATAGTTTTGATTTTTTAATACATCAATCAGTACTGGTAAGGTGCCTTGCACTTTAATGCTACTGGCATAACTGCTTGGTAGACCATAAAAGAGCCCAAAAATACCATACATATCGTTACTTGAGCTGTAATGATTGCTAAAGGTTAATGCTTTTTCCGCAAACTGATGAGTGTTTGGCATCAGCGATTCATTTAGCACATCGGCACGTAAGTTATCGACACTCACTACTAGGATATTGAGTTGATTAGGTCGACGACCAAACTCAATTTTTTCTAATGGGTAGCGCACTAAATCGACGTTGTATTGGCTTTCTTGTAGCCGTTTTAAATATTCGTCTCTATCCAACAGGCCATGTTTTTCCATGAATGACTTTGCTGTCATCGGATAAGAAAGAGGAAAGTTTGACTTTTGACTGGTGACCGGAGAATAGAAATAAGCATCCGACCAGACATAAATTAAATGGCTAGCAATAAAGCTGAAAAAGAAGACGGCTGCAATTGGGCGACCAATTCGTTTATGCGACAGTTTACGTTGTTTACGCCATACCCATTCAGAGAGCGCCAATTGCACGAGAAAAATTAGGGGTAACACGACAAAAAGATGTTGTAGATCGGCGCTCACCGTACTTTCGTCACTGAACATTAGCTCCCAGACAACGGGCGTTAGGTGTAGATTAATGGTTTGATAAGTCTGAGTGTCGATCAATAGTACGGTTAATCCCAAGGTAGCAAAACAGACCGCAAAAAAACGAAACAGTCGCCGTGATGGGATTAAAAAGGTGAGCGGAAAAAGAATCAATAAATAGAGAGCAAAAACCAGAAAACTGAAATGACCTACCCAAGAGACAGTTAAATAGAGTTGTCCCAAAAAAGTATCTGGCCAAGGTGTTTGAGTGATGTAACGAGTACCAATCAGCATCGCTGCAATGATATTGAAGAAAGCAAACCAATGCCCCCAGCTCACTAAACGTGAGACTCGTTCACCATATGTATTTCCGCTATCTACCATGAATTTTTCTATTATCCGCTCGGTCAGTAAAATTATTTTTCTAGAGAAGAGGTCAAAGCTTGAGCAAACTTCTCTGCGATCACTTTACGTTGGGCAGCCGCCACATGTTGGTTAAGCACATTAGTCGCCATATTGCCGGCAATCATTAACGTGAGTTCCGAAGACGCATTATGTTTATCAAGCACGGCAGCGATTTCGGTTAGGATAGTTTCAACTTGTTCGTTACTGTATTTCGATGTAATAGGCATAAAGACTCTATAGATGATAGTAAAAGCGGCTTATGATAACCTACTATGCCTGACAACTGAAACCAGTACGATGATTATTTCACTATGAGTTTGCACCTTTCCAATGTCATTTTGCATCAATTATGCAAAAACGATAACGATGAGTTAATGGTTAATTACCGGACTCAATCGCTTGATAATGATACCTCAACCGAAAACTTAGTTTCTGAGTTACATCGCGTGTTTAATGCAAAAGCAGGAAAGGGCTTTGGCTCTTTTAAAGCGGACAGTGATGTACAACGCTGGTTACAAGCGTTACGAAAAGGAGAACAAGACTTTTACACTTTCTCACAACAAAGCGCCGAGCGTCTTAAACAAGAGTTGATTAAGTATCCTTTTGCTGACGAAGGTATTTTGGTGTTGGCGGAATACCAATCTTTAGCAACTCACTATTTGTTTATTGGTTTATTACCGCTTAATCAAAGCTTAAAAGTGACCGAGGGGTTAGACATTAGTGCTACCGATTATCTTGATATCAATAAAATGGATATTGCCGCGCGGGTCGATCTGTCGAGTTTTGAAACGGATAAATCCTCTAATCGCTACCTGTCTTATATTAAGGGGCGAGTCGGGCGTAAAGTGTCTGATTTTTTCTTGGATTTTTTACAAGCTGAGGTCGGGCTTGATCCGAAACAGCAAAACCAAGTATTGATGCAAGCGGTAGAAGACTTTTGTAGTGATGCCAAACTTGAAAAAGAAGAAGCGATTAGCTACAAAAAACAGGTTTATGACTACTGCAATGATCAGATCAAATCCGGCGATGAAGTTCAAGTTAAAGAGCTATCCAGTGAATTACCTGCCAGTCATGAAGGGACCAGCTTCTTGGAATTTACTCGTGAGCATGGTTACCAACTGGAAGAAAGCTTTCCTGGTGATCGCGCAACGGTACGCAAACTCACCAAGTATGTAGGAGCGGGTGGTGGATTGAACATCAGCTTTGATAGTTTGTTAATGGGGGAACGTGTCTTTTATGATCCGGAAACGGACACATTGACGATTAAAGGTACGCCACCAAATTTACGCGATCAGCTAACCCGAAAAGGTTAACCATCTGATGAGTATTGGTTTGCTCATGTATTGATAGAGTGAGCAGTCGAGAACGTTAAACACAAGGAGCACATGATGTGCTCCTTGTGTTTTTTTTGGCATAAGCGACAGTGGCATTAAACCGATTGACGTTGAACCACCACTTCTTCGTCAGTTAACTCCTCATTCGCTGTTGCAGTTGGCTCACATTTATCGACGAACCAGCCCATATAAGAGGTAAAAATCGTGACAATAATGCAAACAAAGCTTAGCCACATGAATGGCGCATAAGATAAGGTTGCGACGCCCAAGATACTGGCCATATAAATACCATTATCACTCCAAGGCACCATTCCAGACGTTAACGTGCCACCAAACTCGGCATTGCGTGACAAATTCTTACGTTGATAGCCTAATCGGTCATAATTTTTGGCACAAATTTTTGGTGTCAGGATAAGTGAAACATACATCGCGGAACCAAATACGTTACCCATAAAAGCCGTACCAATGGTACTGGTTGCTAATGAACCGCTATTGGTGACGCGGCGCTCAAACAATTTAGCAATCGTTTCGAGTACACCGACTTTATCCAGTAGACCACCAAAACCGAGACCAAAGATGATCACTGCAACCGATCCTAACATCGAAGACATACCGCCTCGGTTGAGGATAGAGTCAATAAAATCAACTCCCGAGGTAATGCTAAATGGAGCCCAAGCAGTATTAAAGGCGGGTAAGAAATCGACTTCTTGGATCATGACTGCCCAGATAATACCTAACAATGAACCAAAGCTAATCACAGGAAACGAAGGCATACGCAAGGCGAGTAAACCAAGGACAATCAGTACAGGAATGAAAGAGTAAGGGGTAATATAAAACTGGGTTTCCATTGCGGTGATGACCGACTGCACTTGTGACATATCGACGTTACCCGCGTAATGAAAACCAAATAGGGTAAACATGATGCCGGTAATCACATAACTGATCAGAGCAATCGGTAGCATGCCTTTAATGTGTTCCATCACTTCGACGTTCGACATTGAAGACGCCAGAATCACCGAATCAGACAATGGCGACATTTTATCGCCAAAATAACAGCCCGATAATACTGCGCCAGCGGTGACGGGAGCAGGAATGCCAAGACCTTGGCCAATGCCCATCATCGCAATCCCAGCTGTACCCGCTGCCCCCCAAGATGTCCCTGTAGCCAATGCTGTTAAAGAGCAGATCACCATCGTGGCAAGCAGGAAAATAGAAGGGTGAATGGCTTGTAGGCCATAATAGATAATGGTTGGTACGATGCCGCCAGCAATCCAAGTACCGACTAAAGCGCCGACGGCAAGCAGAATTAATACCGCTCCTAAGCCGTTAGAGATACCGGTCAACGCGGCTTTTTCTAGCTCTTTATACTGGTGTCCTAGGCGAACCCCTAATCCCATAATTATAAACCAGCCAATATAAAGTGCTAGTTGAATGGGTAAATCAAGTTGAGCGGTAAAAGAAAATGCTAATAATAAAAACAGCCCCAGTGCGACAATAACTTGTAACAAACTGGGTAAGCGTGTGGGGGCTTGTGTCATGTTTAGAACCTCGAGTTCGATGATATTACCAAGGAGAGGTAAGCATCCTTATTATTTGGCTGCGACTTTACATGAAATGTTGTTACATATCGAACTTAAAGCGAGTTGTTGTGATTTGTATCAGTTAAAAACATTACTGTAGTGTTAAATGTTGTTTTTTGGAAAAATTAATGAAATGAAACAGTTTGTAGCATGAAATTATTGTGTTGCAAGATCTGAGTGATTAAGTGAAGTTTTAATTAATAAACGCTAAAAAACGCCAAGTTAGACTTTTTCAGGGGTTGAACTTAAATCGACGATAAAGCACAGTAGATAACATGACATTCTATCATTGCCGCTAGGAGTGATAGATGAGGTTTTTATTTGAACACACGGAGAAGTAGTGCGATGAGAGTAGGTTTAGTCGGTTGGCGTGGCATGGTTGGCTCTGTATTAATGCAGCGCATGGTCGAAGAAAGAGACTTCGATGTCATTGAGCCAGTATTCTACAGTACGTCACAAATTGGTATTGCAGCCCCTAACTTGGGGAAAGACGCTGGAATGCTGCAAGATGCCTATGATATTAACAGTTTGAAGCAGTTAGATGCCATCATCACTTGTCAAGGTGGTGCCTATACGGAAAAGGTTTATCCTGCTTTGCGCCAAGCCGGATGGAAAGGGTATTGGATTGATGCGGCTTCTACGCTACGAATGGATCCTGAAGCGATTATCACCCTCGATCCTGTCAATTTAGCGCAGATTCAGCAAGGTATTCATCAAGGAACAACCACATTTGTGGGTGGTAACTGCACGGTTAGTTTAATGCTCATGGGATTGGGTGGCTTGTATGAAAAAGGCTTGGTTGAATGGACCAGTGCAATGACTTATCAGGCAGCCTCTGGGGCAGGTGCACAAAACATGCGTGAATTAATTTCACAAATGGGTGTGATTAACGATGCGGTTAGTTCGGAATTAGCCAATCCTTCGAGCTCGATTCTAGATATTGATCAAAAAGTAGCAGAAACTATGCGTTCGGCGTCGTTTCCTACTGATCAATTTGGTGTGCCTCTCGCAGGTTCATTAATTCCATGGATTGATGTCAAACGTGACAATGGACAAAGTAAAGAAGAGTGGAAAGCTGGCGTTGAAGCCAACAAAATTCTGGGCTTACAGAATACTCCGATCCCAATTGATGGTACTTGTGTGCGCATTGGTGCGATGCGTTGTCACTCACAAGCGCTGACGATTAAATTGAAACAAAATATCCCACTTGATGAAATTGAAGAGATTATTGCCTCTCATAACCAATGGGTGAAAGTTGTTCCTAATGAACGCGATATCACTGCGCGTGATTTGAGCCCGGCGAAAGTCACCGGAACGCTATCGATCCCGGTTGGACGTTTGCGCAAAATGTCGATGGGGGATGATTTCTTGAATGCTTTTACCGTTGGCGATCAGTTGTTATGGGGAGCGGCCGAGCCACTTCGTCGTACATTACGAATTATTCTGGCAGAGAAACAATAAGCCAGCGTTAAGTCATCAAACCATACTTCGTCAAGCGAAAGCGCCTATGTGCTTTCGCTTTTTTTATGTTTTTTGATTGATGTTCAGTGATTCCCGTTAGGCCAAACCAGGGAATAAATTACGCAAACCGTTAGCAATAAACTCTATACCAAGTGCGCCAAGAATCAGTCCCATGATCCGAGTAATGACGTTAATACCCGTTTGGCCGAGTAAACGCACGATGTAAGGAGCGGAGCGAAACAGCAACCAAGAACCCAGACTAAAAACCACAATAGTCAAGGCTATGCCCACTGTATCAAACATACTTGGATAGCGTGAGCTATAGACGATGGTTGAACTGATTGCACCAGGCCCCGCCATTAAAGGCATCGCCAGTGGAACAACACCAATCTGTTCTCGACTGATGTATTCTGATTTTTCTTGCTTGTTTTGTTTATCCTCACCCAGTTTTCCGCTCATCATTGAAAAAGCAATGCTCAGTAACAGCAAACCACCTGCCACTCTGAATGAATCCAGTGAGATACTGAACATATCGAGAAGAACTTGCCCTGCAAGTAACGCGGTAATCAAGATCACGGCGACAGCAATATTGGCCGTGGCTGCAGTTTTGTTCTTTTCTTCCAATGTCATATGGCTGGTTAAAGACACAAAAATAGGCATGATGCCAACTGGGTTAACCGCGGCAACCAGTCCTAGAAAAAATTGCAGGAAAATGGCGAGTTCAAAATGCATGAAAACAGTCTCTGACGATCAGTAAAGTAGATAGGCTAAGATAATGTATGTTAATCGAAACAAAATCACGAATGAAAAAAACTAGTTCATGGCTCTGATCATGATTAAGAAAAACTAATCATGGGATCATTGTGATAATGCACTGTTACAAATAATGTGGTCGAAATCGGTTTTTAATGGTGATTTGTTAACATCCACACAGTTTCTGTAAAAAAAAGTCCAGGGGTTGGAGAGTTGCTGAAGAGTCTATATACTCAAACTGGCACATAAAACATTGGCTACAAATGGTAATGTTGTACAAAAATGAAACTTTTTTACAAAATGTTGTACTTTTTCTAGTTTATTGTGTTTGATAGCCTCTTTTTTAATCATGTGTTAATTTGTTGTTTTTCTTTGTTAATTCAACTTCTTATGTGTTTTTTTCTGGCTGTGTTTCTTGGGCGGTGCTATTTAGTTTTTGAGAACTGATCTGAGTCAATTTTTTTCAAACCGTGAAAGATTATACTCAGTTCTGAAAGCAATTTACTAAGTCTGTCGTTACTTAAGCTATTGTGAGACCAAAATAAAACTGAGAGACAGCAAGCTTAATAAAGAGTTTTTAACATTTTTCTATTTTAGGAGATTCACTATGCCGGTAACTAATTTGGCTGAACTTGATGCTCTTGTGGCTCGCGTTAAAGCGGCACAAGCAGAATTTGCAACTTACTCTCAAGAGCAAGTTGATAAAATTTTCCGTGCAGCATCTTTAGCCGCAAACCAAGCCCGTATTCCTCTCGCGCAACAAGCGGTAGCAGAATCAGGCATGGGTATTGTTGAAGATAAAGTGATTAAAAACCACTTTGCTTCAGAGTTTATCTATAACAAATACAAAGATGAAAAAACCTGTGGTGTCCTTGAAGAAGACGAAAGTCTAGGCACGATGACGATTGCTGAGCCTGTTGGTATCATCTGTGGTATTGTCCCAACGACTAACCCGACTTCAACCGCGATTTTCAAATCACTCATCTCTTTAAAAACGCGTAACGGTATTATCTTCTCGCCACACCCACGTGCGAAAAATTCAACCAATGACGCAGCGAAACTCGTTCTTGATGCAGCGGTAGCTGCTGGTGCACCGAAAGACATTATCGGTTGGATTGACCAACCTTCAGTTGAGCTTTCTAACGCCTTAATGAAGCACGATGGTATTGCGCTAATCCTTGCTACTGGTGGTCCAGGCATGGTGAAAGCGGCTTACTCTTCTGGTAAACCAGCTATCGGTGTTGGTGCCGGTAACGTGCCTGTTGTAATCGATGAAACTGCGGATATTAAACGCGCAGTCGCTTCAGTTTTAATGTCAAAAACGTTTGATAACGGTGTGGTTTGTGCTTCTGAGCAAGCGGTTATCGTTATGGATGAAGTTTATGATGAAGTGAAAGAGCGTTTCGCGACTCATAAAGCTCACGTATTAAGTAAAGCCGATGCAGATAAAGTACGCAAAGTCCTGCTGATCGATGGTGCGTTAAACGCGAAAATCGTTGGTCAACCAGCGACAGCGATTGCTGAAATGGCGGGTGTTAAAGTGCCTGCAGATACCAAAATTCTAGTCGGTGAAGGTATCGGTGAAGTGTCTTACGATGACGAGTTTGCTCATGAGAAACTATCGCCAACACTAGGCATGTTCCGTGCTTCTTCTTTCGAAAATGCCGTAGAGCAAGCGGTTCGAATGGTTGAGATTGGTGGTATCGGTCATACCTCAGGTTTATACACTAACCAAGATATTAATGCAGACCGTATTCGTTACTTCGGTGACAAAATGAAAACGGCTCGTATTTTGATCAATATTCCAACCACTCACGGTGGTATTGGTGACTTGTATAACTTTAACGTAGCACCGTCTTTGACTCTGGGCTGTGGTTCTTGGGGTGGTAACTCTATCTCTGAGAACGTGGGTCCTAAGCACCTAATCAACAAGAAAACTGTTGCTAAGCGAGCTGAAAATATGTTGTGGCACAAACTCCCTAAATCAATCTACTTCCGTCGTGGTAGCTTGCCAATCGCACTGAGCGATCTTGAAGGTAAAAAACGTGCCTTCTTAGTAACAGACCGTTTCCTATTCAATAACGGTTACACTGACGAATTGGTTAGCATGCTCAAAGCATTGGGTATGGAAGTACAAACGTTCTTTGATGTTGAAGCTGATCCAACGTTATCGGTAGTAGAGAAAGGTGCTGAAGCGATGAAGAGCTTCCAGCCTGATGTGATCATTGCCCTTGGTGGTGGTTCACCGATGGATGCTGCGAAGATCATGTGGGTAATGTACGAGCACCCAGAAACTCACTTCGAAGAGCTCGCAATGCGCTTTATGGACATCCGTAAACGTATTTACAAGTTCCCGAAAATGGGCCAAAAAGCAGAGCTAGTCTGCATCACCACAACATCTGGTACAGGTTCAGAAGTTACACCATTTGCGGTAGTAACCGACGACAAAACTGGTGCTAAGTACCCACTTGCTGACTACGAATTGACCCCTCACATGGCGATCGTTGATGCTAACCTAGTGATGAATATGCCAAAATCACTAACAGCCTTTGGTGGTTACGATGCGGTGACTCACGCTCTAGAAGCTTATGTTTCTGTATTGGCGAATGAGTACTCAGACGGTCAAGCTCTGCAAGCACTGAAGATGCTGAAAGAGTACCTACCTTCAAGCTACAAAAATGGCGCAGCAGACCCAATTGCACGTGAGAAAGTACACAATGCGGCAACCATCGCAGGTATCGCATTTGCGAACGCCTTCCTTGGGGTATGTCACTCAATGGCACACAATATCGGTGCTGAGTTCCATTTACCACATGGCCTTGCTAACGCGCTATTGATTTCTAACGTGGTTCGTTACAACGCTAATGATAACCCAACTAAGCAAACAGCATTCTCTCAATACGACCGCCCACAGGCTCGCCGTCGTTACGCAGAAGTTGCTGACCATCTTGGTTTAAGCCAAGCAGGCGACCGTACAGCACAGAAAATTGAGCGTTTATTAACTTGGTTAGAAGAGCTGAAGAAAGAACTCGATATTCCATTATCGATTCAAGCTGCGGGCGTTAATGAAGCTGACTTCCTAGCTAAAATTGATGATTTGTCAGTTCGTTCGTTCGATGACCAATGTACAGGCGCGAACCCACGTTACCCACTGATTTCTGAGCTGAAAGAAGTCCTTCTTTGTGCTTATTACGGTAAAGCTTTTGTTGAAGGTGAAACCTTCGAAGGCACAACCGTTATCAAGAAAAAAGACGACCAAAAACCAGCCAAGAAAAAGTAAGCTGAATTAATGAGAGGTTTTCGCTAGCACGATGCTTCTCTAATCGAATCGAGACCCTACCATAATTTATGGTAGGGTCTTTTTCTTGTGGCAATCTTAGAAAGTTTTGTGAATGATTACTCCGATCAATAATCAAGATAGCGACTGATTAACTGAGCGATAGCGGTGACGACAACGATGAAAATCTAGGGTTGCGTCACCATTTTAGCGCTATATAATGGCCTTCAGCTCAGAAAGCTTGATGAGCATCAAAAAACGAAGAGCAAGATAAATAACTTGCCAATAGAGCTCAATTTGATTCATCGCCTTTGTTCAAGAGTGATAAACAGCAAACCTCTATAGACTTTACAACTGTATGACTAATTTTCTCAGTGTGACTCGTCGTGCTGATCCCTGATTATTACCATTTGTTTGAGGATAGTTATTGTGACACGTATTATTGTTGTCGGTGGAGGTGCCGGTGGACTAGAGCTAGCCACTAAGCTCGGTCGAACGTTAGGGCGAAAGAATCGCGCTAACATCACCTTAGTGGATCGTAATTCTAGTCATCTATGGAAGCCATTGCTCCATGAAGTCGCCACTGGCTCTTTAGATGAAGGCGTTGATGCATTGAGTTACCGTGCCCATGCTAAAAATCACTGTTTTGAGTTTCAACTTGGTAGTCTAGAAGCAATTGACCGTGAGACAAAGCGGATCACGCTGAGTGAACTGAGAGATGAACATGATGAGTTATTGATGCCAAAACGAGAACTGGAATATGATCTTCTAGTCTTAGCGATTGGCTCTAAATCTAATGATTTCAACACGCCTGGAGTAAAAGAACACTGTATTTTCCTAGATAGCCCAGAGCAAGCACATCGTTTCCGTACCGAAATGAATAATGAATTTTTAAAGCTACATGCTAAAAATGGTCAGGGAACGGTTGATATTGCGATTGTGGGGGCTGGAGCGACAGGTGTAGAATTATCCGCTGAATTGCATAATGCGGTGAAAGAGTTACACAGCTACGGCTTTGGTGATTTAGACTCGAGCAAGCTCAATGTTAATTTAATCGAAGCGGGCGAGCGTATTTTGCCTGCATTGCCACCGCGCATTTCTGCCGCCGCGCATAGCGAGCTGACTAAATTAGGGGTCAATGTTCGCACCACGACGATGGTTACTAAAGCTGAGAAAGATGGCTTAACCACCAAAGAGGGCGAAAAAATCTTGGCGACGATCATGGTTTGGGCTGCAGGTATTAAAGCGCCTGATTTTATGAAAGACATCGCAGGCTTAGAAACCAACCGTATTAACCAGTTAGTCGTCAAGGATACCCTTCAGACGACTCGTGATGATGATATTTTTGTGATTGGTGATTTGGCCCAGTGTAAACAGGCGGATGGTAAGTTTGTTCCGCCACGCGCTCAAGCCGCCCATCAAATGGCGTCACAAGCGTTCAAAAATATTGTTGCTAAACTGAATGGCCGAGAATTAAAGCCTTACATCTACAAAGATCATGGCTCTTTAGTGTCACTAAGCCGTTTTTCTACCGTAGGCAGCTTAATGGGCAACTTAACCAAAGGCTCAATGATGGTTGAAGGGCGTATTGCGCGTGTGGTGTACATTTCTTTATACCGTATGCATCAAATGGCTTTACACGGTATTTTTAAAACTGGGCTAATGATGTTGGTTGGACGAATCAATCGCGTCTTGCGCCCGAACTTAAAATTGCATTAATCAGCCGCTTTGTTGCCTCTGTCTTCTATAAATGGCAAAGGCAGGTAAGAAAGGTATAAGCGATCAATCCATCCCGCTGAGACAGGCATCATGTTCAGCGGGATGATTGTTATTGGCTTGATGGAGAGTGACTGTTTATTTCAGATTGGCTCTGGAATGATCGAAAAAACCAGTCCTGCTTTTGGTTGACCATGAAAAATAAACCGATTTTGGGCAAGGCATTCTTGCTTCGCTTCGCACGCTTGAGCGAGCTGTTGGCTAGGGATATTGTTCGGATCACAGATAATTTCTAAACGAGTCAGTTTGAGCTGGGCAAAACTCCACTCTATCAACGCAGCTAGTGCTTCTTTCCCGAACCCTTGTTGTTGATGCTCGTCTCCTATCCAATAGCCTAAACTCGCCATATTAAACGTGGTAGAAAACTCATTAATCGCCACCATACCGACGATTTGTTGCGTTGCTTTATCGATCACCGCAAAGCCATAGGCGTCAGCTTTTATCCAGTTTAATCGTGTTGCCAGAATAAATCGTTCAGCCTCTTGTTGGTTAAAGTGGGCATGACACCAATCAATCCATTGATGTAATGATGGCGAGTCTTGGATCAACTGTGCAAAATCAGCGGCTTCATCAATCGATAAAAGGCGCAATTGCAAACGCTGAGTATTAATTAAAAATTCTGGGCTCATGACAGATTGCCTCATTTTCACTGTGTGTCTTTGCCGTTGAATTCTCTATCGTGCCATATAACAACCCAACGCCCATATAGGGCGTTGGATAGGATTATTGAACTCGGCGAACTTGGATAATCATGCCCATAAGAGGGTGGTCCAAATAATGGGTTTCACCACTGCGCATACGGCGTTTTTGATCGAGGCGATAACTTTTCAAGAAAGATTGTTTTTCCATCGTTGGCGATATGGCAATGAGGTGCCCATCTTGTACATTGGTGCGTGTATTTTGGTTGAGTTCATCTAAGTCCAGCGAGGGATCTTGAAGGATAACTTCACGCACACTCGGTTTTTTTAAGTCAAAATTAGCTTCGGTAAACAGAAAGTGCTGGACATAAATTTGTAGGGTGCCATCAAGCTCATACAGCGGTGGGGTGATGGTCTGTTCAACTACGTCATCAATTGGGCGGTATTGCTCAGTTTGTGCGACTCGTTCACTGCCGTCAGGATTAAACTGGGTTGAGTAGTCTTTCCCCGCTTGAATATGAAACACGGGAGCGGATGCTCGTCCTTGATCCCCTTGACGCCAAGCGGTATGTAATAACACTTGAAAGCCGGCATGATTGCGTAAGCGCTGAGCTTGCTCGGTCAATTGATAATCCGATTGAGAGAGCATACGTACGCCTTTACTTTGCCGATATTGAGCATCACTTAGGCTACCGGCACGCGAGAGATTAATCTCAGGCAACGTATCTGGCCATGACTCTTGCGTTTTCTCCGCGTCAATTGCACGTTGGAAGATGATCACTTCAATATCGAATTGTCGCTGCGCTAGGCTGGGCATGGCAACGAGCAAAAGCAGTAGTGGGATCAGTTTTTTCATTATGACTCCGTCAATGTGCTGGGCACGTATTTGATTCTATTGAGCCTACCATATTAGGCCGCAGGTAGTAGATTGTGCTGGAATTCTTGCAGCATGTCTGTAACAAATTGAATTCTTTCTCTTCTATCAACCAGTGGAAGGATAAACTTCAATTTAGTCGGACCTTCCATCGCAAATTGTTTCGGTTGTGCATGAAGTAGTTTAACCAAAAACATCGGATTAATGTCAGCGTTAGGGTAGAACTCAATATACCCGCCTTTTTCATGCGCTTCGATTTTACGAATTTTCAGTGCGGCGGCGTTGAGCTTCAGTTGGGCAATAGTCAACAGATTCAAGGCCGCATCCGGCAGTTTACCAAATCGATCGATTAATTCGACTTTAAGTTCAGCCAATTCAGTATCATCGGCGACACTGGCGATTTGTTTATAGAGTGATAAACGGCTGTTGATATCAGGGATATAATCATCAGGCAGCAGAGCTGGGATTCGTAGCTCGACTTCACTTTGTTCACGCAGTAGATCATCCAATGATGGCTCTTTACCCGATTTTAAGGCTTCAACCGCTTGTTCTAGCATCTCCATATATAAGCTAAAACCAATCGATTGGATCTGACCACTCTGCTCATCGCCGAGTAACTCACCCGCTCCGCGAATTTCTAAGTCGTGGGTTGCTAAGGTAAATCCTGCGCCGAGATCTTCAAGCGAAGCAATGGCCTCTAAGCGTTTAATCGCATCTTTGGTCATCGCTTTAGGATGCGGTGTTAATAAATAAGCATACGCCTGGTGGTGAGAGCGACCTACTCGTCCGCGTAATTGGTGTAATTGAGCCAATCCAAGAGTATCGGCGCGATTAATGATAATGGTATTGGCGGTTGGTACATCTATCCCCGTTTCAATGATAGTGGTACACACCAGTACGTTGTAACGCTGATGATAAAAATCATTCATGATTTGTTCGAGTTCACGCTCACGTAATTGTCCGTGGGCGACGGTGACACGAGCTTCAGGGATAAGCGCTTCCAAATCGGCAGCAACTTTCTCGATGCTTTCGACTTGGTTGTGTAAAAAGTAAACTTGACCACCACGCATGATCTCCCTTAGAACCGATTCTCGAACAACACTGTCTTCATGTTGACGGACAAAGGTTTTAATCGCCAAGCGACGAGCAGGCGGTGTTGCAATGATCGATAAATCGCGCATACCACTCATTGCCATATTCAGTGTGCGTGGAATCGGTGTGGCCGTTAACGTTAAAATATCTACATCGGCACGCATGGCTTTGACTTTTTCTTTCTGACGAACCCCAAAGCGGTGTTCTTCATCAACGATTAATAGCCCTAAATCGGCAAAGATGAGATCACTGGAGAGGAGCTTGTGTGTTCCCACGACAATATCGACTTTGCCTTCGGCGACATCTTGCATGATCTGCTTTTGCTCTTTGGCTGATTTAAAGCGTGATAGCACCTCGACACGGATCGGTAAATTGGCAAAACGGTCGCGGAAATTTTCAAAATGTTGCTGAGCCAATAAAGTTGTGGGTACTAAAATAGCCACTTGTTTATTGTTATCGGTACAAACAAAAGCGGCGCGCATCGCGACCTCAGTTTTACCGAAACCAACATCGCCGCAGACGAGTCGATCCATCGCTTTGGCTTGACACATGTCCGACAGTACCGCATTGATCGCCATGGCTTGATCGTCGGTTTCTTCAAAGGGAAAGGTGGCTTTAAAGGTGGCGTATTGGTCACGATCCAAACGGAAGGGATACCCTGGTTTCAGTTCGCGTTTAGCGTAGACATCAAGCAGTTCGGCAGCGACATCGCGGACTTTTTCCGCCGCTTTCTTGCGTGCTTTAACCCAGCTTTCTCCTCCCAGTTTATGGAGTGGCGCGGATTCTTCTGCACCTCCGGAATAACGGCTAATTAAGTTCAGTGATGAAACGGGAACATACAGCTTGGCTTCATTTTTATATTCAAGCGTAACGTATTCGGTAGTAATGCCTCCTGCTTCGAGGGTTTGTAAGCCTAAGTAACGTCCAATACCATGGTCGATATGCACTACGGGCTGTCCCGGTTTTAACTCGGCAAGATGGCGGATCACCGCATCACTATTGGTGGATTTACGTTCTTTCTTTCGACGTTGAACCACCCGTGCTCCGAGTAAATCGGCTTCACAAATCAAGGCGAGAGATGGATCAGTGAAAATCGCACCACGTTCGGCAGCGCCGATCACCAAAGCCAATCGCTCTGAACTTTGCCAAGCGTCATCAAAAGAAGCGAATGCGGTAGGGCGTAACTTAATTCGCTGTAATAGCTCGAGTAGCGCTTCGCGTCGTCCTTCAGACTCAACCGAGAAAATAATCTTACCGGTAAATTGCTCGCTAAATTGACGTAAGGCGGCGAGGGGTTCTTTATTTTGCTGTTGAATCGCTAAATCAGGCAGTGCGGTAATGGCTAAGTTACTTCTACCAGCCTTTTCTTGAATCGGGTCGATGGACAGTTGTAACTGAGCAAAATCTTTGGCGCGTGCGAATAAATCGTCTTTTTTTAACCACAATTCCTCAGGCGCTAGCAATGGGCGTAACGGATCTATATTCCGTTGATCATAACGATACGCGACATCAGCGAGAAATTGGTCAATGGCGCTTTCAACCTGACCTAATAAAATTAATTGACTATGATCCGGGAGATAATCAAACAGTGTTTCGGTATGTTCAAAAAATAGCGGTTGCCAATATTCAATCCCCGCAGGCCATGTGCCTTTAGAAACCTGCATATAGATAGATTCAGGCTCACGACGGGCATCAAATCGTTGCCGAAAACGGGCACGAAATGCTTCTATGGCTTGCTCGGTGGTCGGAAATTCATGAGCAGGAAGCAGGCGGATTTGGTCAATTTGCTGAATAGAACGTTGATTTTCTGGGTCAAAAATTCGAATCGTGTCAATTTCATCATCAAAAAAATCAATTCGATAAGGGGAATCACTGCCCATAGGGAAGAGATCCAGGATCGACCCACGACTGGCGTATTCTCCCGGCCCAAACACTTGATCCACATGACGATAACCGGAGTTTTCTAACTGAACGCGTAATTTGGCTAAAGAGAACCGATCTCCTTGTTTGACCATCAAGGTGTGTTGAAGTAAGAAATCACGTGGCGTCTGGCGTTGTAACAAGGTACTGACCGGGACGACGGTAATCCCAGTTCCTAAAGAGGGCAACTGATATAGGCGAGCGATGCGATCCGAAATAATCTCTTGATGAGGTGAAAAATTATCGTAGGGTAAGGTTTCCCAATCAGGAAATAAGCCAACCGGGGCTTGACTGAATTGCTCTAGCTCTTGAACCAGTTTTAATGCTGTCTGTGGATCGGGTACCGCCAATAAGGTATGGCTTGAGTGACGATTAGCGAATTCAGCGATGGTTAGCGCGAGACTGGCACCAGGTAAATTGCCCAGTTGCTGCTTATCCCCAGCACCACGCAGGTGTGGGAGTGTTAATAAAGTTTTTGTCATCATTATAGAGTAGGTCGTTATGGTTTTTCTCGATCTAAAGAGCGTTGACGCAACAGTTTCTGTTGGCAATGAAGCGCAGCTTTAATGAGTAGGTCTTGGTCATTATCACGCAGGAGAGTGTATCTGACGCTAATAATCGTGGAGTTGGGATCCGTTTCACAATCGATAACTTCGCCATAACAATAAATCGCTGCTGCGGGATGCTCTAGGAATAATTTAATGCGTAGTGGTGTACCTAGTACGAGCGCGTCTCTGGCTCGATAAGTAAATTGACTGGCACCGAACGACAAGGTTGAGGCACGTTGAGCGGGATCATCTTGTTGGGCGAGCATAAAGCTCAGTAATAGATTCAGCTTAGAATTCTGCGTTTCTAGCAGTTGGATAACGTGTTTAAAATCGCTGTTTTTGAGTTCGAGCCGCGCAGCATCATTTAATTGATCAAGTTGACTAAACTCACTGGCCACAACAAAAGGTGCGGGGATTTCCGCCTCAAAATCGATCTGAGAAGGCAAACGAAAGTTAGCCGCTAACGGCTCGATGTTAATTGTCAGTGCGTGGTATACCGAAAAAAAGTCTTGGTCAGTCATATTGGGTTTCCTTCTCACCTTTGTTGATTATCGTCATAAAGAATCAGTAATCAAGCAAAGTGAGAGTTTTGTTGTAAATCAATCAGCGTGATGGCAAATAAATCTTACCGCCATTTTTGTTGTGATAACGGCGTTTAACAAAGATTTGGCAAAGAAAAACTACAACCTTGGACCGATTCTCGTTACAGTAGCGGCCTATTATGGCTTTGGTTTGTATTATGTTTCATCCTATTTCGATATTTATCGGTTTACGTTATTTACGCGGACGTTCAGGTGATCGGTTTAGTCGATTTGTCTCTTATATGTCGACCGCTGGGATCACGATTGGTGTGATGGCCTTAGTGACGGTATTGTCGGTGATGAATGGTTTTGAATCGCAGTTGAAAAACCGTATTTTGGGGGTTTTGCCGCAAGCGGTGATCGGACAAGCGCAGGAAAAAACCCAATGGCAAGCGCAAGCCCCTGATTTTATTAGAGAGTTATCCACTTACAAAGCGCCACAACCGATGGTAAGAAGCGAAGCGGTGGTGCAAAGCTCGTGGCAATTATCGGCGGGTTTATTGGTCGGTATTGCGCCGCAAGCTGACGACCCGATCGCCGATTATCTGATTGCTGGTCGATTAACTGATTTACAACCCGGTGCCTATCATATTTTCTTAGGTCACACTCTGGCTCGTGATCTCAATGTTTCCGTTGGCGATACGGTTCGCTTAATGGTGACTCGCGCCAGTCAATTTACGCCTTTAGGACGTATTCCTAGCCAACGCAATTTCACGGTGGCCGGACTGTTTAATACTGGCTCTGATGTTGATGGGCAACTGATGATCACTCATCTACGAGATGCGGGTCGCTTACTGCGTTTCGACGATCAGACGATTTCTGGCTGGCGACTCTTTATGGCCGATCCTTTTGATGTGGCGACGTTGTCGACGACCTCTTTGCCGGATGGTTGGTATTGGAGCGATTGGCGTGAACAACGTGGTGAGTTATTTCAAGCAGTCAGAATGGAAAAAAACATCATGGGCCTAATGCTGGGACTGATTGTTGGAGTCGCGGCGTTTAATATTATCGCCGCCCTAATCATGGTCGTGATGGAAAAGCAGGCGGAAGTGGCGATTTTAAAAACCCAAGGCATGACCGATCAACAAGTTTTGGCCATTTTTATGGTGCAAGGCGCGAGCAGTGGGGTGATTGGAGCGGTTGTCGGTGGAGTGTTGGGCGCTCTGCTGGCAGCGAACTTGAATAGCATCATGAACACGTTAGGCGTCGCGCTATTTTCATTAGGCGGAGAGTTGCCCGTGGTGATCAACCCGATACAAATTGCGGTGGTGGTATTGCTGGCAATATTACTTAGCTTTTTAGCCACCTTATTTCCTTCTTATCGCGCATCTAGAGTTAAACCGGCTGAGGCTTTACGTTATGAATGATCTTTTACGCTGTCAGCAGCTTTATAAAATCTATCAAGAAGGTGAGTTGCAGACTCCAGTTTTGAAAGGGGTGAGTTTTTCGATGCAACGCGGTGATCTGGTCTCGATCATTGGTTCTTCTGGCTCAGGAAAAAGCACTTTACTGCATATCCTTGGTGCGCTGGATGAAGCAAGCAGCGGCGATGTTGAATTTCTTGGCCAGCCATTACATCAACTGAGTTCGAATAAACAGGCCAAGATGCGTAATCAACATCTTGGTTTCGTGTATCAGTTTCATCATTTACTGGCTGATTTTACCGCGCTCGAAAACGTAGCGATGCCACTATTAATTGGTGGTAAAAAAGCCAGCGAAGCAAAACGCTCGGCTCAGGCTTTGTTGGCGCGAGTCGGCCTCGGTCACCGTTTGCAACATCGTCCTTCAGAGTTATCGGGCGGAGAGCGGCAGCGTGTTGCGATTGCTAGAGCG
Source organism: Vibrio sp. V31_P5A7T61 (assembly GCF_009904895.1). Lineage (NCBI taxonomy): Bacteria > Pseudomonadati > Pseudomonadota > Gammaproteobacteria > Vibrionales > Vibrionaceae > Vibrio > Vibrio sp. V31_P5A7T61. The sequence goes on along the minus strand of NZ_WXWI01000006.1, from coordinate 1,750 downwards.
TTGGTCAATCGACCGGATTTAGTGCTAGCAGATGAGCCTACTGGCAATTTAGACCACACCACGGCATTGGCGATTTATGATTTGATGCGTGAATTGAATCGTGAGTTTAATACGGCTTTTTTAGTGGTGACTCATGATGGCGAATTGGCAGCAAAAATGGATCGACAACTGCATATGCAAGATGGCCTATTGCTCAACGTTGCGGAGGCATAATGTTTGCAGATTTGGCGCTAGTGATTGGCGCGCGTTTTAGTCGTGCTAAGCAGCGTAATAAGCTGGTGTCGTTTATCGCTTTATCTTCGACACTCGGTATTGCCGTTGGGGTTGCGGTGATCATTATTGGTTTATCGGCGATGAATGGCTTTGAGAGAGAGCTGCAGCAACGTGTATTGTCGGTTATTCCTCATGGTGAGTTTGAAGGGGTACGTGGGCCAATTGAACATTGGCCAGACATTGTCCAAAAATCAACGCTACATCCTCAGGTTCAAGCGGCGGCACCATACGTGAAGTTTACCGCATTAGTTGAGCGAGGGGTGCAGTTAAAAGCCATAGAAGTACGAGGGGTCGATACACAAAGGGAGCGTGCCGTATCGCGGCTTGCCGACTATGTTACCCCCGGAGTATGGGAAGCTTTTGTTCCGGCTCAACAGCAAGTCATTTTAGGCAAAGGTGTTGCCGATCAACTGCAAGCCGCAGTGGGGGATTGGATCACTTTGCTGATCCCAAGTAGTCATACTGGGCAAGCGGTTCAAGCCCCGAAAAGAGTCCGAGTAAAGGTGGCCGGTTTACTGGAATTAAATGGTCAAATTGATCATAACCTCGCGTTGTTGCCTTTAGAAGACGCTCAGCAATACAGCAATTTAAACGACAAAGTCACGGGGGTGTCGATTAAAGTTTCCGATGTCCTCAAAGCCAATCAAATTGTTCGTGAAGTGGGTAATACACTAGAAGAGTATGTCTATTTGCGTAGTTGGCAGCAAAAATATGGCTTTTTATATCGTGATATTGAAATGGTGCGAACCATCATGTATCTAGTCATGGTATTGGTGATTGGGGTCGCGAGCTTTAATATTGTTTCTACCTTAATGATGGCAGTGAAAGATCGCGCTGCCGATATTGCCATTTTGCGCACGATGGGCGCGAATGATCGCTTAATTAAACGCATTTTCGTCTGGCAAGGGGTATTTTCTGGCGTTATGGGTAGCGTTGTGGGCAGCATGGTTGGGGTGTTTATAGCGCTAAATTTGACACCGATTATTCAGAGTTTAGAAACCTTGTTAGGTCATCAATTTCTTTCAGGGGATATTTATTTTGTCGATTTCCTTCCTTCTCAACTTGAATGGTCAGATGTATTACTGGTTTCGAGTACCGCGATTATCTTAAGTTTATTGGCGACTTGGTATCCAGCTTCTCGAGCCAGCCGTTTGCATCCTGCGGCGGTTCTAAGCAGTAAATAACCCCGTTATTCTCTTCGTTAATAAAAAGAAAAAGGACCTAATGGTTAATGCCGATCAGTTAAGAGATAAATGATCGGTTGAACGATCCTACAGATGGCTTATAAAGGCTCTAAGTTCCTAAAACTTTGAGCCTTTTATTTTGCAATTAACTACAGCCCTAACACTCGCCAAGCGTTACGCCCCCAATACTGAACAACTTGGAAAACTCAGTGACATTCTTTGTCCTGATTTCATCAACCAATGCTTAGAAGCTTCCGGTGTGGCCACTATTCGTAAACGTCGTATCCCTCTCG
>NZ_WXWI01000017.1:0-25085 GCF_009904895.1 Vibrio sp. V31_P5A7T61 | reverse complement strand
TGTTCTATATATTTGCGGTTTTTCTAGTTTTATTTGCCATTTTTTATTAATTCAATAGAGTTTAACTCTGCTAGTGAATCTTTTTTTGTCAAATTTTACAGCGATAAAGTTTTGAAGCTTTCATAAAATAGTAAAACTTCACATGGTTAATTTTACATCTTTTCCTCATTCCATTGTTTCAACATTCGGTTATCTATCCTGCTTGAACCCTGAAAATACGATATCGCTGATCGATTTAATTATCGAACGGCTGTTTTAAACGACTTTCAAGGTTAATTCTTGATGTAATTTTATTACGTAATAAATTACATTTTTTAAGCCAATAATAAACGATAGTTTGAAACGGAATAAAACGTTGAATTTAACGATGTGTTAACTTTCGCTCTTTAATTGTAATGGCTTATAGGGTAATGTTTGTCTTGATTTTGTTGGGTTATATCGTGCTGACTTACCTTTGACCCATTGATGGATTAAGTCAGGCTTATAAACACAACTCGCCAATATTATTGTTATACGCTTACTGTGTTTTTTGTAGTTCTAAATTTACAAATGACAGATAAAGATACTCTCTAAGGAAGGATGCCATGCTTGCTCAAACCCCCGATAAATCGTCATCAGCCATTGAAAACGCTAAGCATCACGATCAATTAGTTGTTAATGGGGCTCTATCCTCGGAACATAGCACCATTTTCCCTGTTGAAGCCCAAACCTTTTTAGCTGAGCTGTGTCGTCATTTTGCGTCGCGAGTGAATACGTTACTCAATGAGCGCGAACAGCAACAGCAGCGTATTGATCAAGGTCACCTGCCTGATTTTTTAGAGCAAACCATCGATATTCGAGAAGGCAGCTGGAAAATCCTTGGTATTCCTAATGATCTGCAAGATCGAAGAGTAGAAATTACCGGTCCAACGGATCGTAAAATGGTCATCAATGCACTCAATGCCAACGTTAAAGTCTTCATGGCCGATTTTGAAGATTCGATGTCACCCGCTTGGGATAAGCTGCTCGATGGACAAGTGAATTTGCGCGATGCGGTGAATGGCACCATCAGTTATCGTAATCCAGATAACGATAAGGTCTATCAACTTAAAGAAGATCCAGCCGTGTTGATTTGTCGGGTTCGAGGGCTGCATTTACAAGAGAAGCATGTCCTATTTGCTGAGCAAGCGATTCCCGGGGCTTTATTTGATTTCGCTTTGTATTTTTTCAATAACTATAAAGCGTTATTGAAAAAAGGCAGTGGTCCTTATTTCTATTTACCGAAACTCCAAGCTTATCAAGAAGCGCAATGGTGGAGTGATGTCTTCCATTTTACCGAAGATTATTTTGGTTTAGAGACCGGGACGATAAAAGCGACGGTGTTGATTGAGACTCTGCCTGCGGTGTTTCAGATGGATGAAATCCTCTTTGCTCTTAAAGAACACATTGTGGGGCTCAACTGTGGCCGCTGGGATTATATCTTTAGCTACATTAAAACGTTGAAAAAACACCCTGATCGCGTATTGCCTGACCGTCAAGTTGTGACGATGGATAAGCCATTTTTGAATGCTTACTCACGTTTATTGATCTATACCTGCCACCGACGCGGCGCATTTGCCATGGGAGGCATGGCGGCCTTTATTCCTGCCAAAGATCCTGCGCTTAACGCTCAAGTACTGGAAAAAATCCGTCATGACAAAATGCTGGAAGCGATGAATGGCCATGATGGAACTTGGGTCGCTCATCCCGGATTAGCGGATACCGCTATGGAGGTCTTCAATCAAGTGCTGGGTGAGCGTCGTAATCAATTGGATGTGACTCGCTTATCGGATGCGCCAATCCGTGCAGAAGCGCTGCTTGCTCCTTGTGATGGCCCGCGGAGCGAGCAAGGCATGCGACACAATATTCGTGTTGCTTTGCAATACGTCGAAGCGTGGATTTCTGGTAATGGCTGTGTACCAATTTATGGTTTGATGGAAGATGCAGCGACCGCAGAGATCTCTCGCGCTTCAATTTGGCAATGGATTCAGCACGGTAAAACCTTAGATAACGGACAAGTAGTCACGAAAACGTTATTTCGTGATTACTTAGCTCAAGAAATTGAAGTCGTTAAAGCTGAAGTTGGGCAAGCACGCTTTGATCAGGGGCGGTTTACCGAAGCAGCTGAATTGATTGAACGTCTCACCACCAGTGACGACCTCGGTAACTTTTTAACCATCCCGGGCTACGACTATTTGGCGTAGAACGGTCTTAACCAATAATAAATAACAGTAACGTGAAACCGAACTTCAAAGCTCACTGAATCGAAGTGAGTGGCGAAAAGGACGATATCGGCGTGTGCCATCAGCCACGCGAAACCAATGATAAGAGGGACAGAACATGACATTAACTCGCCGCCAGCAAATCGAAGCACTAGAAAAAGATTGGGCAACGAATCCACGTTGGAAACACGTTAAGCGGACATACAGTGCAGAAGATGTCGTTAATTTACGGGGCTCAGTCACCCCAGCCAATACCATCGCCCAGCGTGGTGCAGATAAATTATGGGAACTGGTAAACGGTAGTGCTAAAAAAGGCTACGTTAACTGTCTTGGTGCTTTGACGGGAGGACAAGCCGTCCAACAAGCTAAGGCTGGTATCGAAGCGATTTACCTTTCAGGTTGGCAAGTCGCGGCGGACAATAATACCGCTGGGACAATGTATCCTGATCAATCGCTCTATCCGGTCGATTCGGTTCCTAGCGTTATTAAACGCATTAATAATGCGTTTCGTCGCGCTGATCAAATTCAATGGTCAAATGGCAAATCTCCACAAGATGAAGGGGGGATCGATTACTTTTTACCAATAGTCGCTGACGCAGAGGCGGGGTTTGGCGGTGTCCTGAATGCTTATGAACTGATGAAATCGATGATTGAAGCCGGTGCGGCAGGGGTTCATTTTGAAGACCAATTGGCGTCGGTGAAAAAATGTGGCCATATGGGCGGCAAGGTACTGGTTCCTTCTCAAGAAGCGGTGCAAAAATTGGTCGCTGCGCGTCTGGCTGCTGATGTTGCTGGAACAACCACGCTGGTGATTGCTCGAACTGATGCTAACGCCGCGGATCTATTAACGTCGGATTGTGATCCATATGATGCTGACTTTATTGTTGGTGAGCGTACCGCTGAAGGTTTCTATCGTGTTCGTGCTGGGATCGATCAAGCGATTTCTCGTGGTTTGGCTTACGCTCCTTACGCCGACTTAATCTGGTGTGAAACCGCTAAACCCGATTTAGAAGAAGCGCGACAGTTTGCTGAAGCGATTCATGCTCAGTACCCTGATCAACTCTTGGCTTATAACTGCTCGCCATCGTTTAACTGGGAGAAAAACCTGGATGCCGAAACGATCGCCAAATTCCAGCAAGAATTAGCGAATATGGGCTACAAATACCAATTTATCACTTTAGCTGGCATTCATAACATGTGGTTTAACATGTTTGAACTTGCTCATGCCTATGCTCAAGGTGAAGGCATGCGTCATTATGTTGAAATGGTTCAGCGTAAAGAGTTTGCCGCCGCCGAGAAAGGCTATACGTTTGTGGCTCACCAACAAGAAGTGGGCACGGGTTATTTTGATAAAATGACCAATACGATTCAAGGTGGTCAATCGTCAGTCACTGCGCTAACCGGTTCAACCGAAGAAGAGCAGTTCTAACTTCTGCATGGTGATAATCTGATGACGTAAAGTTGCAGGGGACAACTGCAACTTTAATAAATTTATCGCATCAATTAATTGTCTGAGTGATAGCAAGTTATCTCAAAACTAAAAAGAGCAAGGGTATTGATCACCATGCTCTTTTTATTTATCTATTCTATCGGCTAGCTATTGACCAGCTACAAAACGTCTTGCTCAAAGTCGTTATCCGTATCGACTTCGTCGGGCTCGCTGTTTTCTTGTAATTCTAGCAAGTTGATCGCAATAGCGACGAAGTCGCTATCGGTAATGATCCCGACCAACTCGCCTTTGTTGACCACCGGTAAACAGCCAACTTTATGCCGTTGCATGTAGATAGCACTTTCTTTTAGGCCGGCTTGTGGAGCGACCGACATGACGCCCGTGTGCATGACCTCATACAAAGGGGTCGTTTCGGTATGTGAGGTATCGGTGATTTTATTGTATAGACTCGACTCTTGTGCTGCCAATACATCGCGATGAGTAATAATGCCTAATAACCGGCGATTGGCATCGACAATAGGAATATGACGAATATCTAATGCTTCCATCATATTTCGGGCGTCGGCTATTGTGTGGGTACGCAACAAAGTATGTGGGTTGCGAGTCATCATGTCTTCAACTTTGATCATAACCAACTCCTTTTCCTTTCGATGATCGGTAACCAAGTTTAACTGGCCAATGAACGTAACGTGGCGCGCGGTCTGTTGATATTTAGTATAGGTTTGTTTGTGGTTAATATCTGAGAGTTAAGTCAGCTTTTACTGGTAATCGCAACAGAGAAGCCGCTAAGTCACTTTTGATTACAATCCTTAATCGATGGAACGTATCCTAGCTGCTGACAATCCTGTATCTTGCCGGAGCTTGGGTATATACTGTTGCGCCGCGAAATGAACCGTCGCTAACCTTATCAATAACTAAGAAAGAGCCATGCAAGTTTCAGATTTTCACTTTGACCTCCCAGATGAGCTAATCGCTCGTTACCCGAAAGCGCAGCGCACTGATAGTCGGTTACTGCGATTAAATGGCACCACCGGTGAACGGGTTGATGGCACATTTACCGATGTGTTGCATTATATTGAGCCAGGAGACTTATTAGTCTTTAACAATACTCGTGTTATCCCAGCTCGTTTATTTGGTCGTAAAGCCAGTGGTGGTAAATTAGAAGTGTTGGTTGAGCGTATGCTCGATGAGCACTCTATTTTAGCGCATGTTCGTTGTTCCAAGCCGCCTAAACCGGGGGCGGAACTGTATCTGGGTGAGCAGGACCAATATTTAGCGACCATGGTTGCACGCCATGATGCCTTGTTTGAGATTCGATTCAATGCCCAGCAAACGGTTTTGGAAATCTTAAACCATATTGGTCATATGCCTTTGCCGCCATACATTGATCGTCCCGATGAAGAAACCGATAAAGAGCGCTATCAAACGGTTTATAATCAAAAACCGGGCGCCGTTGCCGCACCAACAGCAGGGCTACATTTTGACCAAGCATTATTGGATCAAATTCAAGCTAAAGGCGTTGAGTTTGCCTATGTGACTTTGCATGTCGGCGCGGGTACTTTCCAACCTGTGCGCGTGGAAAATATTCATGATCACCATATGCATGCTGAATACGTTGAAGTACCAGAAGAAGTGGTTGCGGCAATTGCAGCGACCAAGGCTCGTGGTGGCAGAGTGATTGCGGTTGGGACAACCTCGGTGCGTTCTTTAGAGAGTGCAGCGCAAGATGCACTTGCGAAAGGCACAGCGTTAGCGCCTTTTTTTGGTGACACGGATATTTTTATTTTCCCTGGTTATCAATATCAATTGATTGATGCATTGATCACCAATTTTCATCTACCAGAGTCGACGCTGATTATGTTAGTCAGTGCCTTTGCTGGTTATGAACACACTATGGCTGCTTATCAGCATGCGGTAGAGCAGAAATATCGCTTCTTCAGCTATGGTGATGCGATGTTTATTGAAAAAAATCAGGCTTAAGCTTGATCCCTTAATATCGTCAGACTGTTTCTCTGACATTGGAGGCTTTGTGAAGTTAACGTTTGAACTGAAAAAGAAAAATGGCAATGCGCGTCGAGGTCAGTTGACCTTTGAACGTGGCACCGTACAAACCCCGGCCTTTATGCCTGTTGGTACTTATGGCACAGTAAAGGGCATGACTCCGGAAGAAGTTAAAGAAACGGGTGCTGAAATTTTGCTGGGTAATACCTTCCATCTTTGGCTACGTCCAGGCCAAGAAGTGATGAAAATGCATGGTGATTTGCACGATTTTATGAATTGGCAAGGCCCGATTCTGACTGACTCTGGTGGTTTCCAAGTCTTCAGTTTGGGCGAAATTCGCAAAATCACCGAAGAGGGCGTGCATTTTCGCAACCCTGTAAACGGTGACAAAATCTTTATGGATGCTGAAAAATCGATGGAAATCCAAAAAGATTTAGGTTCAGATATCGTAATGATTTTCGATGAATGTACGCCTTACCCTGCGACGCATGAAGAAGCAAAAAAATCGATGCAAATGTCATTACGTTGGGCGCAGCGCTCTCGTGACCATTTTGATAAGCTCAACAATACCAATTCACTGTTTGGCATTGTTCAGGGTGGCGTATACGAAGATTTACGTGATGAGTCAGTGAAAGGACTGACACAAATCGGTTTTGATGGTTATGCGGTCGGTGGCCTTGCGGTTGGAGAGCCCAAGCCCGATATGCATCGTATTTTAGAACACACCTGCCCTCAGCTGCCTGAAGATAAGCCTCGCTACTTAATGGGCGTGGGTAAGCCAGAAGATTTAGTAGAAGGTGTGCGTCGTGGCGTCGATATGTTTGACTGTGTGATGCCAACACGAAATGCTCGTAACGGACACCTATTTGTGACCGGTGGTGTGATCAAGATCCGTAATGCAGTACATAAAACAGATACAACACCACTGGATCCGCACTGTGACTGTTACACTTGCAAAAATTATTCTAAGTCGTACTTGCACCATTTGGATCGTTGTAATGAGATCCTTGGCGCTCGTCTGAATACTATTCACAATCTACGTTATTACCAACGATTGATGGAAAGTATTCGTAAAGCGATAGACGAAGATCGCTTTGATCAATTTGTAGAAGCGTTTTACGCACGCCGTCAACGCGAAGTGCCGCCGCTACAAATCGAACAAGCGTAATGGCAAGCACTGAGATGGATTTATCCTGAAGGGTCTATTCATGGCTTGAATTTGTCTTAGTGCGGCCCAATACCTACAAATATTACAAACAATAACTTAGAGGACGTTTCTCAATGAGTCTAATTTCTGTAGCGCACGCAGCAGGTGAAGGTGCATCACAGGGTGGTGGTTTCGAAATGCTGATCATGCTTGGCATGTTTGCGGTAATTTTCTATTTTATGATTTACCGCCCACAGTCTAAACGAGTGAAAGAGCATAAAAGTCTAATGGCCTCAATGGCGAAAGGTGATGAAGTCTTAACCAGTGGTGGTTTAGTGGGAAGAATCACTAAAATCGCTGATGATAACGATTTTATCTCTGTTGAATTGAACAACAATAATGAAGTTGTGATCAAAAAAGACTTCGTTTCTGCCGTGTTACCAAAAGGTACACTTAAATCTTTGTAAAACAGCTAGAGGATCCTCGCTGTGCTAAACCGTTATCCGTTATGGAAGTACTTAATGGTTGTGTTTGCCATTACCATTTCTGCTTTATACGCACTTCCTAATCTTTACGGTGAAGATCCGGCTATTCAAGTTACAGGGGCGCGTGGCGCCTCTGTAGATATGTCAACGCTGGATGCTGTCACTGAAGCGCTCGATAAAGCGCAACTCTCTCATAAATCCATTGCTTTCGAAAATGGCTCCATTTTGGTGCGTTTTAATGACACTGATACCCAAATCAGTGCTCGTGACATCATTAATGAAGCTTTAGGCAATGACACCATTGTTGCGCTGAACTTAGCGCCTTCCACTCCTCGTTGGCTAGAATCCATTGGCGCAGCGCCGATGAAACTTGGCCTTGATTTACGCGGCGGAGTTCACTTTTTAATGGAAGTGGACATGGACGCGGCAATGGAGCGATTAGTCAGCCAACAAGAAGAAGCTTTTCGTAGTGAATTGCGCGATGAGAAGATCCGCTACCGTGCGATCCGTAGTCAAGCGGATTCCGTCGAGATCATTTTACGCGATGCCGCTCAGCTTGAAGAAACTCGCCGTCTATTAGAGGCGAATCATCGTGATATGAATTTTACCGCTTCTGATCGTGATGGGCGCTTCCTCTTGGTAGCCAAATTTACAGACGCCCGTTTACAAGAGATTCGCAACTACGCGGTTGAGCAAAATATCACTATTTTACGCAATCGTGTCAATGAATTAGGGGTTGCAGAACCTTTAGTTCAGCGTCAAGGCGCGAGTCGGATTGTGGTTGAATTACCTGGCGTACAGGATACTGCACGTGCGAAAGAAATTTTAGGTGCGACGGCAACCCTTGAGTTTCGTGAAGTCGACGCTACGGCTGATCTGGCTGCCGCAGCGGCAGGTCGAGTGCCTGCAGGTAGTGAAATTAAACTGGATCGCGATGGTCGTCCTGTTGTTTTAAAACGTCGAGTCATTTTGGGTGGTTCAAGTATTACTGACGCCAGTTCAAGTGCCGACGAATACGGTCGCCCACAGGTTAATATTTCTCTTGATAGTGAAGGTGGCAGTAAGATGTCGGCTTTCTCAAGAAATAATATTGGTAAGCTGATGGCAACGGTATTTGCTGAATATCGAGACAGTGGTGAAAGAACCGACGATGGCCGAGTGATTTTAGAAAAGCATGAAGAAGTCATCAACCAAGCGACGATTCAGTCAGCATTGGGGCGTAATTTCCGAATCACTGGCATCAACTCGGCGGCTGAGGCTCAAAATTTAGCGTTATTACTACGTGCAGGCGCATTAATCGCACCGATTTCGATCGTTGAAGAGCGGACGATTGGCCCGTCAATGGGACAACAGAATATCGACATGGGTATTCAAGCTTGTATCTGGGGTTTGTTTGCGGTGATGATCTTTACTGCACTGTACTATCGTACGTTTGGCTTGATTGCTAACTTAGCCTTGTTGACCAACTTAGTGTTGATTATCGGCATTATGTCGATGATTCCCGGAGCAACCATGACCTTACCCGGTATTGCCGGTATTGTGTTAACGGTTGGTATGGCGGTAGATGCTAACGTGCTGATTTTTGAACGTATTCGTGAAGAGCTACGTGAAGGTCGTAATCCGCAACAAGCGATCCACCAAGGTTACGCCAATGCGTTTAGTACCATTGCTGATGCGAATATCACGACGCTGATCACGGCGATTATTTTGTTTGCGGTGGGTACTGGTGCGATCAAAGGCTTCGCTGTTACTTTATCGATTGGTATCTTAACGTCGATGTTTACCGCGATTATCGGTACGCGTTGTGTAGTTAACCTGCTGTATGGCGGGAAACGTATTAATAAATTGTCGATCTAAGGCTAGGAATCATTATGTATCAAATTCTGAAAGCAGAGAAAACGATCGACTTTATGCGTTGGTCAAAGTTTACGTTTGTCTTATCGCTATTGATGATTGGCGCGTCAATTTTTACCTTATCCACCAAATGGTTAAACTGGGGATTGGACTTTACTGGCGGAACACTGATAGAAGTGGGTTTTGCCGAGCCAGCGAATCTGGAGAAAATTCGCCATGCTCTTGATGAGCGTGGATTTGGTGATGCAACAGTACAAAACTTTGGTTCAGCACGTGATGTAATGGTCCGTTTGCGCCCTCGTGAAGGGGTCGCTGGAGAAACGCTCGGTAACCAAATTCTGAATGCCATCAAAGAGGGAACGGGTGAAAGCGTTGAGATGCGCCGGATCGAGTTTGTTGGTCCTAACGTTGGTGATGAGCTGGCAGAAGCGGGAGGCTTAGCAATTTTAGCCTCACTGATCTGTATTTTGCTTTACGTTTCAATGCGTTTTGAATGGCGTTTAGCCTCTGGGGCCGTATTATCTCTAGCTCACGACGTAATTATCACCCTAGGTATTTTCTCGTTACTGCAAATCGAAATTGATTTAACGATCGTGGCCGCTTTACTAACGGTGGTCGGCTATTCGTTGAACGATACGATAGTGGTCTTTGACCGTATTCGTGAGAATTTCCGTAAGTTGCGTAAAGGCGATTCAGCGGAAGTAATGAATAGCTCCATTACGCAAACACTCAGTCGGACGTTAATTACTTCAGGCACGACGTTGTTTGTGGTGATCGCATTATTTGTCCAAGGTGGTGCGAATATCCATGGTTTTGCTACCGCATTACTGTTGGGGATCACGGTAGGTACTTACTCTTCTATCTACGTTGCTTCGGCGTTAGCGTTAAAGCTTGGTATTACCCGTGAGCATCTTATTCCAGCACCTATAGAAAAAGAGGGTGCTGAGTTGGATGAGTTGCCTTAGCTTAAGGTTGACAGGTGACAGTGAGATTCGTCTTCACCAGTAACAAAAAAACCGCTGAATATTCAGCGGTTTTTTTATCAAGCGAGCATGGATGATTGGTGCCATGCTGATTGTTTGGCAATAGAACGGTTATTTAAAAATCGCACTGTTTCCGTTTTCACGGATGTGTTGCAAAATCGCTTTTACACCACGTGGGCTTGAGCCGACAATATTGCCTGATTGCATGTAATTAGTACCGCCAGCAAAATCGGCCAGAATGGCCCCGGCTTCACGAGCGATCAGTTCGCCTGCCGCCATATCCCATGGTTTAAGACCTAACTCAAAGTAGCCATCGACACGGTTAGACGCTAAATAACATAAATCTAAGGCGGCTGAGCCAGTACGACGAAAATCAGCGCACTCAACAAACAAAGAAGAAATAATTTTTAGGTAAGACTCAGAATGTTGTTTTTGCTTAAATGGGAAACCAGTCGCAAGGATAGCCCCTTGCAGATCTTTCAATGGCTTAACGCGAATACGACCATTGTTTAATTGAGCGCCAGAGCCGCGTTGAGCAGTAAATAGTTCATTTAACATTGGGTCATAAACACAGGCAACTTCGGTGCGACCATTCATTCTTACGGCAATCGATACCGCAAAATGAGGGATACCTTTCACGAAGTTATTGGTTCCATCCAGTGGGTCGATGATCCATTGTACGTCTTTATCTTTACCTTCGATAAGACCGCCTTCTTCGGCAATAATGCAGTGCTCAGGGTAAGAGCTTTGGATGGTAGCAATGATTAGCGCTTCCGCTTCTTTGTCGACATTAGTAACAAAGTCATTGCTTCCTTTTTGAAAGGATTCAATTTTGTCAGCGTTTTCTAGAGATTTAGCAATATGATTACCTGCTTTTCGCGCAGCGCGAATAGCAATGTTTAGCATTGGATGCATACGAGTTTCCCAACGGATGTTAAAGAACGAAAAAAGCGGAGCGGATTATAGCAAAATCATACCAAAAAGGAAGTGGTTATTTTTTGCTCGCTTAATGGTTCGGCCGACAACGGGCCTGATCATTTCATTTTTCTTTATGTTATTATCGAACAACGAACGCCAAGTAACCGTTTTTGTATGGATTATTCTCGAGTTACTTAGCCAACCCTTCAAGCCAATTTAATACCGTTAAAGTTAAGATGGACTCGCTCGTCAACGCGAATCAACGAGTGAGTGTCATCATCGACGGCGAGATTAGCGATAGATTGATGGTAAATTAACGTCATGTTAGACAATGTTAAAATCGTTTTAGTGGGCACATCACATTCAGGAAACATTGGTTCAGCGGCTAGAGCGATGAAAGTGATGGGCCTAAGTCAGATGGTATTAGTCGCACCTGAATGCGCAGTAGATGCTCAAGCAATCGCGTTAGCTGCGGGTGCCAGTGATATTGCGTTAAATGCGCAGATCGTCAGCACGCTGAGTGAAGCGGTTGCTGAGTGTGGGTTAGTCGTTGGTAGCAGCGCCCGTTCACGTACATTAGAGTGGCCGATGCTTGATCCTCGTCAGTGTGGCGAACAATTTGCGATTGAAGGTCAAACCCATCCTGTTGCGGTAGTATTTGGTCGTGAAAGAACAGGCTTAACCAATGAAGAGTTACAGCTTTGTCATTATCATGTATGCATTCCTGCTAACCCCGAATACAGCTCATTAAACTTAGCGATGGCCGTGCAAACGTTATGTTACGAGATTCGCGTTGCTCATTTAACACATCAACAGAGTGAGTTTTCATCACCGACAGTGGTGGACTATCCTCGTCATCAAGAACTGGACCGATTTTATCAGCATCTAGAGCGAGTGTTGTTGGAAAGTGAGTTTATCTCTCCTTCACAGCCAGGGCAGGTAATGAACAAGCTCCGCCGATTATTCAGCCGAGCTCGCCCTGAAGCGCAAGAAATTAATATCTTACGTGGCGTATTGACTGCAGTAGAGAAAAAAATGCGCCTGCCTTAATTGTCGCTAATCACCTGATTAATTTAAGGTTAAATACCCGACTAATTCAGTCAATTAAATACTTGACTGAATTAGTCGGGTATGGAAGAATCTCAACCACATAATCGATGTGGATATGGTGTAATATGAGATTAACATCTAAAGGAAGATACGCGGTAACCGCCATGTTAGATGTGGCGCTAAATTCGCAGCAAAACCCAGTACCTCTAGCGGACATTTCAGAGCGACAAGGTATTTCCCTGTCTTATCTAGAGCAGCTATTTTCTAAATTACGTAAAGCTGGCTTGGTTGCTAGTGTTCGTGGTCCTGGCGGTGGTTATCGTTTAGGCGCAGAAGCGAGTACCATTTCTATTGGTACGGTTATCGCGGCGGTGGATGAATCTGTCGATGCGACGAAATGCCATGGTAAAGGTGATTGCCAAGGTGGCACTCGTTGTCTTACTCACACGTTATGGTGTGACCTCAGCTCACGTATTAGCGACTTCTTAAATAACATCACACTCGGTGAGTTGATGGTTGATAACGAAGTCTTACAAATTTCTGACCGCCAAGGCATGCACCTTGCGGCGAACCAAGGGAATGGCAATAAGCATTCTCAATCTGTCACTATTGGTGCAGCCTCCTTTGGTCTTAACGTTCGCTCATAGCGGCAATGTTTACACTGGAGTAAAATAAAAAATGAAACTGCCTATTTATTTAGACTATTCGGCCACCTGTCCGGTTGATCCGCGCGTGGCCGAAAAGATGATTCAGCATATGACGATGGATGGGACGTTTGGTAATCCTGCTTCTCGATCGCATCGTTATGGCTGGCAGGCAGAAGAAGCGGTGGATACGGCGCGTGAACAAGTTGCTGAACTTATTAATGCCGATCCGCGTGAAATTGTTTTTACTTCAGGGGCAACAGAGTCGAATAACTTGGCGATTAAAGGTGCGGCGCACTTTTATGCTAACCAAGGTAAGCACATCATCACCTGTCAAACTGAGCATAAAGCAGTATTAGATACTACTCGCCAGCTAGAACAGGAAGGTTTTGAGGTGACGTATCTTCAGCCTGACCGTCGTGGATTGATCGATATAAATCAATTACAAGCCGCCATGCGTGATGATACCGTGCTAGTTTCGGTGATGCATGTCAACAATGAAATTGGTGTGATTCAGGATATCACTGCGATTGGTGAGCTGTGTCGTGATCGAAATATCATCTTTCACGTTGATGCGGCTCAATCCGCAGGCAAAGTTGAGATCGATGTACAAGCAATGAAAGTCGATCTTATCTCACTCTCAGCGCATAAAATTTATGGCCCTAAAGGTATTGGGGCTCTCTTTGTGCGTCGCAAGCCGCGTATTTATCTTGAAGCACAGATGCATGGTGGTGGTCATGAGCGCGGTTTCCGCTCAGGAACACTGGCGACCCATCAAATTGTTGGGATGGGAGAAGCGTTTAACATCGCTAAACAAGAGATGGAGCATGATTATCAACATGCTAAAACTTTACGTGACCGTTTACTTAATGGCATACAAGATATCGAAGCTGTGAGTATTAACGGTGATTTAGAGCAGCGTGTTCCTCATAACCTTAATCTCGGTTTTGCTTTTGTCGAAGGCGAATCGTTGTTAATGGCCCTGAAAGATCTTGCGGTTTCTTCAGGCAGTGCTTGTACGTCTGCTAGCTTAGATCCTTCTTATGTATTGCGTGCGCTGGGTTTGGATGATGAATTAGCACACAGCTCGCTTCGTTTTTCATTTGGCCGTTTTACGACCGAAGATGAAATAGATTATGCGATTGAACATATTCGTAGCGCAGTGACTCAATTGCGTAATATGTCGCCTTTGTGGCAAATGCACAAAGAAAGCTCAATAATATAGTCGGCAGCGAGCCATCAAATCAGTGTTGAGTTAACAATTTTAAGCAAAATAAGCGGACCTCATGGTCCGTTTTTTTATCCAGTGGGTATTTTTACGCGACAAAATGTTAACATCGTTAGGTTGATTATTCGTTGTGATTCAGATATATCCGAGAGTAGTTATTCTCAACTCGTTACAAGAGCGGTAATCGCGCGGTAGTGTAACGAAACAAAGGAATATATCTATTAGGGCCACACCATATAGGACAAGGAGAAACCATGTCTACACAGATGCCTGTATTTATTAGTCTAGAGTCAGCCCAGCCTCAGTGGGGAGAAAAAGCCCTCGTCTCATTCTCAGAGCAGGGCGCGACCATTCATTTATCGAAAGAGAATGATCTCAATGCCATTCAGCGTGCAGCACGTAAATTAGATGGCCAAGGATTGCGTTCGTTACATTTATCCGGTTCAGCATGGACCTTAGAAACGATTTGGGCATTTCACCAAGGTTATCGTGATCCTAAAAAGAAAAATACCTTACAGTGGGAGTCGTTAGCCAGCGCCGATCAAACTGAACTTGAAGCACGGATTAAAGCGGCGGATTGGACACGCGATATTATCAATAAAAGTGCTGAAGAAGTGGCTCCTCGTCAATTAGCGACCATGGCTGCCGAGTTTATTAAGTCACTAGCTCCGGATCACGTCTCTTATCGAATTGTAAAAGATAAAGACCTATTGACGGAAAACTGGGAAGGCATTTATGCGGTAGGTCGAGGTTCTGAGCGCACTTCTGCCATGTTGCAATTAGACTACAACCCAACGGGCGATGATAATGCTCCTGTATTTGCCTGCTTAGTTGGCAAAGGCATTACCTTTGACTCTGGTGGCTATAGTTTAAAACCGTCTAATTTTATGTCTTCGATGAAAGCGGATATGGGCGGAGCAGGAACCATCACCGGAGCCCTGGGGCTGGCTATCATGCGCGGTTTGAATAAACGCGTTAAGCTCATTTTGTGCTGTGCTGAGAACATGGTATCTGGCCGTGCATTAAAATTGGGTGATGTGATCACCTATAAAAACGGCAAAACCGTTGAAATTATGAATACTGACGCCGAAGGGCGGTTAGTCTTAGCTGATGGTTTGATTTACGCTTCAGAGCAAAAACCACAATTGATCATCGATTGTGCAACGTTAACGGGAGCTGCAAAAAATGCGTTAGGTAATGATTACCACGCATTACTGAGCTTCGACCAAGCTTTGAGTCAACAAGCGCTCAATGCAGCTCAAGAAGAGCATGAAGGATTATGGGCTCTGCCATTAGCTGATTTTCACCGTGATATGTTGCCCTCGAACTTTGCTGATCTCTCCAATATTTGTTCTGGTGATTATTCACCGGGTGCAAGTACGGCAGCGGCTTTCTTATCCTACTTTGTTGACGATTACCAGCAAGGCTGGCTACATGTCGATTGCGCGGGAACGTATCGTAAATCCGCCAGTGATAAATGGGCCGCTGGGGCAACAGCGATGGGCGTTAAGACCGTTGCGCGTATTTTATTAGATCAGGCCAAATAATAAGTAACCAAGGGGCAGCGTTGATTGCCCCGTTTTGTACTCTTTTTTGCTATTACAGCGGTATTGACGGCGTTGAGTAGCTCCTATGACATGGTTATCTATGTGGTTAGGGAGTGACTCATCTGTCGCTAAAGGTAGCAGTAAGCGATTGGAGTACGTATCAATTAGCCTTACTATTTACTATCAAAATCCAAAAAGGACATCTTATGGCTCTTGAAAGAACATTTTCAATTATCAAACCTGACGCAGTAAAGCGTAACTTAATCGGCGAGATTTACCATCGTATAGAAAAAGCGGGATTGAGAATTATCGCGGCAAAAATGGTTCATTTAACCGAAGATCAAGCGAGCGGTTTTTATGCTGAGCATGAAGGAAAAGCGTTCTTTAATGATCTAAAAGCCTTTATGACATCAGGTCCGATCATGGTCCAAGTGTTAGAGGGAGAAAATGCGATTGCTCGTTATCGTGAATTAATGGGTAAAACTAATCCGGAAGAAGCGGCATGTGGCACGATACGCTCTGATTACGCGCTGAGTATGCGTTATAACTCTGTACACGGCAGCGATAGTCCTATTTCGGCTGCTCGTGAAATTGAGTTCTTTTTTCCCGACGCTGAAATTTGCCCACGCAGTGAGTGAGTTGCCGTATAACCCAAATGGCACCATCAAGACTCAGAGCTGGATGGCTTTTACCACGGTATAAAGTAAGCGTTAAGCTGAAGGTAAATAGTTAATCACCGTGTTTATTGGTGACCCCTGATGAGTCCTGCCTCATCAGGGATTAATCATCGACTAGAACCGCTTTCCTATCCCAATAATGTCGCAAAAAATTCAGGGTTTTACTGTGCTTGTTGTCATTGAATAAAGGCTGTACAATTCGCGCCCTTAATTCTAGTTCCATCTTGGAGAGGCCACATGACCACTGAAAAAGTCAATCTGCTCGATTTTGATCGCAAAGGCTTACGTACTTATTTCGCAGAAGAATTGGGTGAAAAAGCGTTTCGAGCTGATCAAATCATGAAGTGGATTTATCACTTCGGTTGTGATGACTTCGAAAAAATGACCAACATTAACAAAAACCTACGTGAGAAATTACAGACTCACTGTGAGATTCGAGCGCCTTACGTTTCCGATGCTCAATACTCCAGTGATGGCACGATTAAATGGGCAATGCGAGTCGGAGATCAAGATGTCGAAACCGTCTATATTCCCGAGGAAGATCGCGCCACATTGTGTGTCTCTTCACAAGTTGGTTGTGCGCTGGAATGTAAGTTTTGTTCAACCGCTCAGCAAGGGTTTAACCGTAATTTACGCGTTTCGGAAATTATTGGTCAGGTTTGGCGTGCAGCACGTGAAATTGGTTTGGAAAAAGAAACAGGCCGCCGTCCGATCACCAACGTGGTAATGATGGGCATGGGTGAGCCGTTGCTCAATATGAAAAACCTCATTCCTGCGTTAGAACTTATGCTTGATGACCTCGGTTTTGGTTTGTCGAAACGTCGTGTGACGGTCTCTACTTCAGGTGTCGTTTCTGGTTTAGATCAAATGACCGGGCAAATTGACGTGGCATTAGCGATTTCACTTCATGCACCTAACGATAAACTACGCAGCGAAATTATGCCGATTAATGATCGCTGGGATATTCAAGATTTTCTTGCTTCAGTGCGCCGTTATATTGCCTCTTCTAACGCCAATCGCGGTAAAGTAACCGTCGAATATGTTTTGTTGGATCATGTGAATGATGGCACTGAACATGCGCATGAGCTGGCTCAGTTGATGAAAGGGACGCCTTGTAAAATTAACCTGATCCCGTTTAATCCTTATCCAGGTTCACCGTATAAAAAACCCAGTAACTCACGCATTGATCGTTTTCAGAAAACCTTAATGCAGTATGAGCATACCGTGACAATACGTAAAACACGTGGTGATGATATTGATGCTGCCTGCGGTCAGTTAGTTGGTGATGTGATAGACAGAACCAAACGGACGAAATTAAAGCAGCAGCCTGAGCAGATTATTCCCGTAAAAACCTTATAAACCTTTTTAATAACGCCAGCCTTTTCGCTGGCGTTATTGTTAAGAGAAAACGGCTAAACAAGTCGAGTTAGATTTTGAGTTTATAAGCCAATAGATGCTCAGTTTTTATCGGTCATCGAGCACCTTGATAGAATCATGCTATTAACTGAAATAGGCTGCGTAAGGTGTTTTGATGCATAGTAGGATTCTTAGCTCACAGTGGCAAATTATGGCTTTTTTATGTCAATTTAACGAAAAATCTTGACCTAGCTGTAATTTCTTTTTCAAATCAATGTTGTTTACCGCCTAAGATCCATTAGAATGATTTAATGATAGCCCATTCGATGTAGCGGTCGAATCGAACAAACGTGATATCCAAATTAGTTGATGAGTAATAATGCAATTTCCTCGCTGTATAAGCAAAATCAGTACGGAAGTCGGCGTTATTGAAACTTAAGTGAATTGGATGAAACCATTTTCCCTGTTGGAACACTGATAGCTTAAACGCGACTAACGAATAGAGACAAAAATAACAGCGTAGGCTTCGGTTCGAACACGAATAAAAGAGATTGATAGCGCGGATGAATACACAGCAAGAAGAGACTATCGTTGACGAAACGCCGAACGTTCAACAACCTGGTACGCTGCTTAAGCAGAAACGTGAAGCTTTAGGATTGAGTCAAAAGCAAGTGGCCGATCGCTTACGTTTGCGGGTGGCGATTATTCGTAACATTGAAGATAACCAATTTGATTCTGATTTGGTGGCAACCTTTACTCGTGGTTATCTGCGTTCTTATGCTAAAGCCGTCGGACTCTCGGCTGCTGAAGTCGTCGAAGCTTATGAGGTGCACTATGTGATTGAGCCTCAAGAGCAGAAGATGCAAAGCTTTTCTAAAAAAACGAAACGTGATCAGCACGATAGTCGTATCATGTTGATCACTTGGGTTATTGTATTGGTGATTATTGGTATGTCATCACTGTGGTGGTGGCAGAATAACCAACACAATAATCTCACTTCATCGAGTGAGCGCAGTTCATTGATTACTGAGCAAACCAATCCGCAGTCTTCGTCGGCCGACCCTATTTTGGATCAGCTACCGACGGTGAGTGACCTGACTGTCGGTAATGAGGTATCAGCGGTTGAGCAAGCAGAAGAGGAAGGGGCCGTCGTTGAGCCTATCTTAGAAGCGGAGCCATCCATCACACCAGCTACCACCGAAAATACGCCGGTCAACGCTGACGAGAGTAATTTGCTCAGCATGACTTTTAGCGCTGATTGTTGGATTCAAGTTAAAGATGCCACTGGCAAAACGCTGTCTACCGGCGTTAAAAAAGCCGGCCAATCGATCAAGGTGCGTGGTGAAACCCCGATTAGTGTCATTCTTGGAGCACCAGAAGGTGTTTCTGTCACATTTGCGAGTGAACCTGTCGACCTTTCTGGGTATACTTCAGGCAGAGTAGCTAGATTCACCTTACCTTAGACGAAATTATGCAACACAAGTCTCCTATTAAGCGTCGCCCCTCTACACGTATTTATGTGGGTAACGTACCTATTGGCGATGGCGCGCCTATCGCCGTACAATCCATGACTAACACCAGAACCACAGATGTGGCTGCGACCGTCGCTCAAATAAAAGCGTTGGAGAAAGTGGGCGCAGATATTGTCCGTGTCTCGGTTCCTACTATGGATGCTGCCGAAGCATTTAAGTTAATTAAGCAACAGGTCTCGATTCCTTTAGTGGCAGATATTCATTTTGACTATCGAATCGCTTTAAAAGTGGCCGAGTATGGTGTTGATTGTTTACGGATTAACCCTGGTAATATCGGTAATGAAGCTCGGATCCGCTCGGTAGTCGACTGCGCCCGTGATAAAGGCATTCCGATTCGAATCGGTGTTAATGGTGGTTCATTAGAAAAAGACCTTCAGCTTAAATATGGTGAACCGACACCTGAAGCTCTGGTTGAATCTGCGATGCGCCATGTCGATATTCTCGACAGGCTAAACTTCGATCAGTTCAAAGTCAGTGTTAAAGCTTCGGATGTTTTTCTAGCAGTAGATTCCTATCGGTTATTGGCCAAACAAATCGATCAACCTCTTCATTTAGGGATCACCGAAGCGGGTGGTGCCCGAGCGGGTTCAGTTAAATCGGCAGTTGGTTTAGGGATGCTGTTGGCTGAAGGTATCGGTGATACGCTACGGATTTCTTTAGCGGCCGATCCTGTTGAAGAGATTAAAGTCGGTTTTGATATTCTGAAATCACTGCGCATTCGCTCTCGTGGGATCAACTTTATCGCTTGTCCAAGTTGTTCTCGTCAGGAATTTGATGTGATCAGTACGGTTAACGCACTTGAGCAGCGTTTGGAAGATGTGTTAACCCCAATGGATGTCTCGATCATTGGTTGTGTCGTCAACGGCCCTGGTGAGGCAGAAGTCTCCCACTTAGGATTGGCTGGCAGTAATAAAAAAAGTGCCTTCTATGAAGATGGTGTTCGTCAGAAAGAGCGCTTTGATAATGACGATCTCGTTGCTCAGCTCGAAGCTAGAATCCGTTCAAAAGCAGCTCAGTTAGACACGAAAAATCGTATTGCTATTCAGCAAATCGAGCAAGATTAACCTCACGATATTACGGTAAATATTTTGGCAAAGACTATTCAAGCAATTCGAGGCATGAACGACTGCCTCCCGACTCAATCTCCACTTTGGCAAAAAGTGGAGAACGCAGTTAAAAATGTCGTTAGTGCCTATGGCTATAGCGAAGTGCGTATGCCCATCGTGGAAATGACGCCACTTTTTAGCCGTGCTATTGGTGAAGTGACCGATGTGGTTGAAAAAGAGATGTACACCTTTGCTGACCGTAATGGCGATAGCTTAAGCCTTCGTCCTGAAGGAACAGCCGGTTGCGTTCGTGCAGGAATTGAACATGGCCTGCTGTATAACCAAGAGCAGCGTTTATGGTATATCGGACCAATGTTCCGTCATGAGCGTCCTCAGAAAGGTCGCTATCGTCAGTTCCACCAATGTGGCGTTGAAGTATTTGGTATCGATGGCCCAGATGTTGATGCCGAGCTGATCATGATGACAGCACGTCTATGGCGTGAACTTGGTATTGCTGAGCATGTGCGACTAGAGCTGAATTCGATTGGTTCATTAGCGGCTCGCGCGGATTATCGCAGCGCGTTGATTGAGTATTTAGAACAACATCAAGATGTATTGGATGAAGATTGCAAACGCCGCATGTATACCAATCCATTGCGTGTTCTGGATAGTAAAAATCCAGACGTTCAAGCGATACTTGGCGATGCGCCCGAATTGGCTGATTACTTAGATGCCGAATCGAAACAACATTTTAGCGGTTTGTGTGAACTTCTTGACGCGGCAGGTATCGAATACACCGTTAATCAACGTTTAGTGCGTGGATTAGATTATTACAATCGAACGGTTTTTGAATGGATAACAGAAAGCTTAGGCTCTCAGGGCACTGTGTGTGGCGGTGGCCGCTATGATGGTTTAGTTGAACAGCTCGGAGGGAAAGCGACTCCGGCAGTTGGTTTTGCGATGGGGCTTGAGCGTCTGGTATTGATGATGGAAACCTTAGGTAATACAGAGGTGCGGCGTAGCGTAGACGTTTATATTGTCACGGCGGGTGAAGGTACCACCATGGCTGGAATGAAACTCGCTGAGCAACTGCGTGAGCAAGTTCCGGGTTTACGTGTGATGAACCACTGTGGTGGTGGTAACTTCAAAAAACAATTTAAACGTGCAGATAAAGTTGGTGCTGCGGTCGCTCTGGTACTTGGTGAAAACGAGATCGCTGAAAAGACGGTAGTACTAAAAGATTTACTTGGTGGTCAGCAAACCACGTTATCTCAAACTGATATTGCTAGCCAATTGGCTCATCTCGTTTAAACGCATGTTTTTGAGATTTCTTATTTAAGAGGACAGGAAGTGGAACTCTACGATACCGAAGAACAACAAGTTGAAGCGATAAAAGATTGGTGGAAAGAGAATGGTAAAGCCGTTCTCCTTGGTGCGGTACTTGGTCTTGGCGGTTTGTTTGGATGGCGTTATTACCAGCATTCAACTACGACGGGTCAAGAAACAATGTCTGAAACGTATAGCAAAGCTATCGCTAACTTTTCAGCTAAAGGGGCGCAAGCTGAGTCAGATTTGCAGCATTTTATCGATAATCATCAGAAATCAGAATACGCTGTTTTAGCGGCGATGCAGCTTGCTAAAGCACAAGCCGATGCTGGGCAGTTAGATGAGGCGTTAGCGCAACTTGAATGGGCTAAGAAGTCGACGAAAGACGCCGCATTAACCCCTGTCATTGCATTTCGTATTGCACGTTTGCAGGCTGAGCAGCAGCAATTTGATGCCGCGTTGGCTGAATTAACAACGATTACTGAGGCAAGTTGGGCTGCACGTGTTGCTGAATTACGTGGTGATATTGCACTCCGTAAAGGAGATAAAGACGCGGCTTATGCAGCCTATTCACAAGCTCAACAATCGAGTAATGCTAGCCAAACATTACAGCTGAAACTCGATGATCTAGCCAGATAAGGGCATCTGTTGATGAAAAAAATATTCAACAAAGTGCTTTTGTCTGCGGCCGTAATCGGTTTGTTAGGCGGATGTGCTGGGGAAGAAGAAAATATCATTATGGCTCCGCTACCTAGTGTGAGTAGTGAGTTTACACCGCAACCCATTTGGAGTAACTCGGTTGGTCGGGGAGTCGGTCATTTTTTC
This sequence comes from Vibrio sp. V31_P5A7T61, assembly GCF_009904895.1. NCBI lineage: Bacteria > Pseudomonadati > Pseudomonadota > Gammaproteobacteria > Vibrionales > Vibrionaceae > Vibrio > Vibrio sp. V31_P5A7T61. The sequence continues at coordinate 2,776 of NZ_WXWI01000017.1, read as the reverse complement.
TCTAATCTGACTCCTGAATACGCTTATGGTAAAGTGTTTGTTGCTAGTCGTGATGGCGAAGTCAAAGCCCTTGATCCCAATGACGGGAAAACATTATGGCGTGTTAATGTAAGACAAGATATGCCAGCGCGTTTATCTGGGGGCATTGTTGCCGCTTACAATCAGCTGTTTATCGGCAGTGAAAACGGTCAAGTCCTGGCTTTAGATGCCGAAACGGGCGAGCTGAATTGGCGTGTCGATGTAGCCGGTGAAGTACTGGCTTCGGTTGCTACAGACAGTAACTTAGTGATTGTGAATACCAGTCGAGGCATATTGCTTGCGTTAGACAGTACTAATGGCGCTCAAAAATGGACCATCAGTACCGAAGTACCCAGCTTAACCCTACGTGGTGATAGTCGGCCTGTTACCGCTTCTGGTGGTGTTTTTTGGGGAACCTCTAACGGTCGTCTTGCCGCCGCGATTATTGAACGTGGTCAATTAATTTGGCAACAGCCGATAGGTCAACCGCAAGGCGCAACCGAAATTGATCGCTTAGTTGATGTTGATGCTGCGCCATTGATCATTGGAGCTAACTTGTACGCCATCGGTTTTAATGGGCAGTTAATTTCAATTGATTTGCGTTCAGGTAGTGCGGTATGGAAACGCAATTATTCGTCAACGACGGATATGGTCAGCGATGGCCGCCGTCTGTTTTTAGTTACTGATAAAGATCATGTCGTTGCCGTTGATGCACGTAGCGGGACGGAACTGTGGCAGAATAATCAGCTACAGCACCGACTGTTAACGGCGCCTAAATTGATTGATGGTTACCTAGTTGTTGGTGATAGTGAGGGATACCTTCACTGGTTGGATCGCAATAGCGGCGAATTTGTGGCTCAGCAATTCGTCAGTAAAAGCGGTTTTGCAGTCGGTCCCCTTGCACTTGACGATGGCTACTTGATTGTCTCGCGAGATGGTAAAATAAAGAAACTGACTATCACTCAATAAATCGTGATATAATTCACATTCGGCTCCTGGCTGTATACAGCCAGGAGCCGTTTTGCTGCAATAAACCTTGAGTTTGTATACCCAAATGTGTTTGTCATACTAAACTTTTGTACCGAGTAGCAAAATCATTTGAGTATAATTACATAAGAAAGAATTATTATTGAGGTTGTTATGATACCTGTTGTTGCTCTTGTTGGGCGTCCAAATGTAGGTAAATCGACGCTATTTAACCGACTCACCCGTACACGAGATGCACTGGTAGCGGACTTCCCCGGTTTAACCCGCGACAGAAAATATGGCCAAGCAAAATTAGGTGAAAACGAATTCATCGTGATTGATACCGGTGGTATTGATGGCACAGAAGAAGGCGTTGAAACTAAAATGGCTCAGCAATCATTGGCGGCGATCGACGAAGCGGACGTCGTCTTGTTCATGGTTGATGGTCGTGCTGGGTTAACTTCTGCCGATGAAGCCATTGCTCAGCATTTGCGTCGTATTGAGAAAAACGCGATTTTGGTTGTGAATAAAGTCGATGGTATTGATGCTGATGCGGCCTGCGCTGAATTTTGGCAGCTCGGGATGGGATCGCAGATGTACCAAATTGCCGCAGCCCATGGTCGAGGCGTTGCTGTTCTTATCGATCGCGCGTTGAATCCGCTCGCAGAGCAGATGAACGAAGATCTACAGAATCTAGAAGATCTGACGGAGTTTGTTGATACTGATGAGCCCGAGCAGTTGGAATACACTGAAGAAGAAGCGGAAGCAGAATTCAAAAGGTTACAAGATCAACCGATTAAACTGGCCATTATCGGTCGACCTAATGTAGGTAAATCAACGCTCACTAACCGTATTTTAGGTGAAGAACGGGTTGTGGTTTATGATATGCCCGGCACCACACGTGACTCGATTTATATTCCAATGCAGCGTGACGATCGTGAGTATGTCTTGATCGATACCGCGGGTGTGCGTCGTCGTAAAAGTATCAATGAAACGGTAGAAAAATTTTCTGTTGTTAAAACGCTTAAAGCGATAGAAGATGCTAACGTTGTGCTATTAGTGATCGATGCTCGTGAAAATATCTCTGATCAAGATTTAAGCCTACTCGGTTTTACTTTAAATGCTGGACGTTCGGTGGTCATTGCGATCAACAAATGGGATGGCTTGAGCAATGATATCAAAGAGCGTGTGAAAAAAGAGTTGGATCGCCGCTTAGGATTTGTTGATTTTGCTCGTATTCACTTTATCTCGGCGCTGCATGGTACCGGAGTTGGTCACCTTTTTGAGTCGGTACAAGAAGCGTATCGTTCTGCCACGACACGAGTGGGAACCTCGGTATTAACTCGTATCATGAAAATGGCAACCGATGATCACCAGCCACCACTGATTCGTGGTCGACGCGTTAAACTGAAGTACGCTCACGCAGGTGGTTATAACCCACCGATCATTGTTATTCATGGTAACCAGGTTAATGAACTGCCCCATTCCTATAAACGCTATCTAATGAACTATTACCGTAAATCATTAGAAATCATGGGTACGCCAATTCGTATTCAGTTCCAAAGTAGTGAAAACCCATTTGAGAACAAAGTGAGCAAGTTGACGTTATCTCAAGAACGTAAACGTAAGCGTTTAATGACCATGGTGAAAGATCGTCGAAAATAGACCTAGGTCGATATATTATAAAAAGCCCAAGCTGTTAGCTTGGGCTTTTTTTATCCCTTTTCGTCATTGTATTTTGTCGGTTTTTGATGGATGAGTTAACGCTTCCTCTTTGAGTATGGCGTTATAC
>NZ_WXWI01000050.1:0-26392 GCF_009904895.1 Vibrio sp. V31_P5A7T61 | reverse complement strand
GGACGTAACTGGTGACATTTCTCTACCAGAAGGCGTAGAGATGGTAATGCCAGGCGACAACATCAAGATGGTTGTAGAGCTAATTGCACCAATCGCGATGGACGAAGGTCTACGTTTTGCTATCCGTGAAGGTGGCCGTACAGTAGGCGCTGGTGTTGTAGCTAAAGTTATCGCTTAATCACAGTTTCTGTGAAGAATGATTTGACTATCCAGTAGCAAAAAGGGCATCATTTGATGCCCTTTTTCTACACAGTTAGTCACTTTGTTTGTTTTATCATCAAGCGCTAGCATGAAATTTAGGGGCCGAGACTATTTCTTGGTCAAAATCAGTATATCAGCCGTGTAGCTGATGAAATGGATTTGCCCTGCAACAGCGGGGCTGTTGTCGTCTATAGTAAGACTTGTGACAGGTTGGTTTATGAAAGCTAATAATGCTGAAACTCCTGATAGCTCAAATGCGCTAGATACGTTGAAGTGGGTCATTACCTTCGTATTGTTGGCCGCTGCTGTTGTAGGTAATTACCTGTATGGTGAGTGGTCTGTAGTCGCACGTGCTGCAGGTGTCATTGTGTTAATTGCCGGCGCTCTTGGCGTTGCGGCAACCACAGTAAAAGGTCAAGCTGCGATTGTTTTTGCACGCGAATCTCGGATGGAGGTTCGTAAAGTGGTGTGGCCTACGCGTCAAGAAACCATGCAAACAACATTAATCGTGTTAGCTGTAAGTATTGTAATGGCTTTAGCACTTTGGGGCATTGATGGAATTATGGTTCGTCTAGTGTCTTTTGTGACTGGAGTATAGAGGGTTTAATACATGAGTGAAGCTCCAAAAAAACGCTGGTATGTCGTTCAAGCCTTTTCTGGGTTTGAAGGTCGTGTCGCTCAATCACTTCGTGAGCATATAAAAATGCATGCGATGGAAGAGCACTTTGGTGAAGTGCTGGTTCCAACGGAAGAAGTGGTGGAGATGCGCGCAGGCCAACGTCGCAAGAGCGAACGTAAATTCTTCCCAGGTTACGTGCTGGTACAAATGGTTATGAATGATGAGTCATGGCATTTGGTACGTAGTGTTCCTCGTGTAATGGGCTTCATTGGTGGCACTTCGGATAGACCAGCACCAATTACTGATAAAGAAGCCGATGCGATCTTGAACCGTTTAGAAAAAGCGAGTGAAGCTCCACGTCCGAAAACGATGTTTGAGGTTGGTGAAGTGGTCCGTGTTACAGAAGGTCCATTTGCTGATTTCAATGGTACGGTAGAAGAGACCGATTACGATAAAAGTCGCCTGAAAGTGTCGGTCTCTATCTTTGGTCGTGCAACGCCAGTTGAACTCGAATTTGGTCAAGTAGAAAAACTTGATTAAAATAGCATCTATTTAAGTCTTGTGAAAAGCGTGAGATAAGATTATAATTTCGCGCCTTTTTACCGGCATTATGTAAAACTGGGGAGCTGATAAATATATTAGCGTTTGCACCCAATCATTAGGAAATATCATGGCTAAGAAAGTTGAAGCTTATATCAAGTTGCAAGTTGCAGCTGGTATGGCGAACCCAAGTCCACCAGTTGGTCCTGCTCTAGGTCAAAAAGGTGTTAACATCATGGAATTCTGTAAAGCGTTCAACGCAAAAACAGAATCAATGGAGAAAGGTCTACCAACTCCAGTTGTTATCACTGTATACAGCGACCGTTCTTTTACGTTCATCACTAAGACTCCTCCTGCAGCAGTTCTACTTAAGAAAGCGGCTGGCCTTAAGTCTGGTTCTGGTCGTCCAAACACTGAAAAAGTGGGTACGATCACTGACGCACAAATCCAAGAAATCGCAGAACTAAAAGCTGCTGATATGACTGGTGCTGATATTGAAGCGATGAAACGTTCTATTGCGGGTACTGCTCGTTCAATGGGCCTAGTGGTAGAGGGTTAAGATCATGGCAAAATTAACTAAGCGCATGCGTACAATTCGTGAAAAAGTTGACGCAACAAAAGAATACGAAATCAACGAAGCAGTTGCTCTTCTTAAAGAACTAGCGACAGCTAAATTTGTTGAATCTGTAGATGTTGCTGTGAACCTCGGTATCGATGCTCGTAAATCTGACCAAAACGTACGTGGTGCAACTGTACTACCACACGGTACTGGTCGTGACGTTCGCGTTGCAGTATTCACTCAAGGTGCTAATGCTGAAGCGGCTAAAGCTGCTGGTGCAGACCTAGTGGGTATGGAAGATCTTGCTGAGCAAGTGAAAAAAGGTGAAATGAACTTCGACGTTGTGATTGCTTCTCCAGATGCAATGCGTGTTGTTGGTCAATTGGGTACCATTCTTGGTCCTCGTGGTCTAATGCCAAACCCGAAAGTTGGTACTGTAACTCCTAACGTTGCTGAAGCAGTAAAAAATGCGAAAGCAGGCCAGGTTCGTTACCGTAATGACAAGAACGGTATTATCCACAGCACTATCGGCAAAGTGACTTTCGAAGCTAACCAACTGCAAGAGAACTTAGAAGCTCTGCTTGTTGCGCTTAAGAAAGCAAAACCATCATCAGCGAAAGGTACTTACGTGAAGAAAGTAAGCATCTCTACGACGATGGGTGCAGGTGTTGCTGTTGATCAGTTAACGCTGAACACTAAAATATAATTCCTTTGCTTAGGCGCGAAATTTATGTATAATTTTGCGCCTAATATTTGTGGTTGGGGCTGAACTTTGGTTCTTTGAACTATGACACAGTCTCCGTCCAAGACCGTAGGCGTTATCAGTTAGATAACTTAATAAAACCTACGTAGATGGTGCCCGAACTGACAGAAAGCTCTTATTTTTATAAGTTACCTTTCTTCTGGGACTGCACCTAATAATCTCTCACTGTTGTGATAATAGTGAGTGGTGTAACGACAACCAGGAGCAATCCAAGATGGCTTTAAATCTTCAAGACAAAAAAGCAATTGTTGCTGAAGTCAACGAAGCGGCCAGTGGTGCACTTTCTGCAGTTGTTGCTGACTCTCGTGGCGTTCAAGTAGGCGCGATGACTTCTCTACGTAAACAAGCGCGTGAAGCGGGTGTTTACCTGAGAGTTGTTCGTAATACTCTAGCACGTCGCGCTGTAGAAGGCACAGCTTACGAATGTCTGAAAGACGTATTCGTAGGTCCTACTTTGATCGGATTCTCTAACGAGCACCCAGGTGCTGCAGCGCGTCTTTTTAAAGACTTCGCTAAAGAGAACAAAGCATTTGAGATCAAAGCAGCTGCATTTGAAGGCGTAATTACTGACGCTGAAGTACTAGCGACACTACCAACTTACGACGAAGCAATTGCACGCCTAATGATGTGCATGAAAGAAGCTTCTGCTGGCAAGCTGGCGCGTACTATCGCTGCTATCCGCGATCAAAAAGAAGCTACAGCGGCTTAATTGCCTTGCTTTTTATTGGTTGCTAAATAAACTTATTGTTGACTTAAAAGAGAATTGTTATGTCTATTACTAACGAGCAAATCCTAGACGCTATTGCAGAAATGTCTGTAATGCAAGTTGTTGAACTTATCTCTGCTATGGAAGAGAAGTTCGGTGTTTCTGCTGCAGCTGCAGTAGTTTCTGGCGGCGCTGCTGCTGCTGAAGTTGAAGAGCAAACTGAATTCGACGTAATTCTAACTGCTGCTGGCGCAAACAAAGTTGCTGTAATCAAAGCAGTACGTGGCGCAACTGGTCTTGGCCTAAAAGAAGCTAAAGCTCTAGTTGACGGCGCTCCAGCACCTCTAAAAGAAGGCATCGACAAAGCTGAAGCTGACGCTCTTAAAGCTCAGCTAGAAGAAGCTGGTGCAACTGTTGAAGTTAAGTAATTATTACTTAATTCCTTAGCCGAAAGGCTAATGGCTGGTGGTTTATTGACCACCAGCCTTTTTGCGCTGTAGGGTATGGACGAATTTTCCCGCTGTTTAAGCGTTCCATATTCTTGCAAAAAGCATCTAAATCATAACGATACGAGATGCCACTACAGTAAACAGCGATTTAGTCACTGTCCTACCCCTTTTAATAAAGGCGGACAGTTTGGGTCACTTATCAGCGAGCTGAGGAACCCCATGGTTTACTCTTATACCGAGAAAAAGCGCATCCGTAAGGACTTTGGTACTCGTCCACAAGTATTGGACATTCCATACCTGCTATCGATCCAGCTTGATTCGTTCGAAAAATTTATCGAACAGGATCCAGAAGGGCAATACGGTCTTGAAGCTGCTTTTCGTTCTGTATTTCCAATCCAGAGCTACAACGGCAATTCAGAGCTGCAATACGTTAGCTACCGTCTTGGTGAGCCAGTTTTTGACGTTAAAGAATGTCAAATCCGTGGTGTAACTTATTCTAAACCTCTACGCGTAAAATTACGCCTAGTGATCTTTGACAAAGACGCGCCAGCAGGCACGGTTAAAGATATTAAAGAACAAGAAGTCTACATGGGTGAAATTCCACTCATGACAGATAATGGTACCTTTGTCATTAATGGTACTGAGCGGGTTATCGTATCCCAGCTGCACCGAAGCCCAGGCGTGTTCTTCGACAGCGATAAGGGTAAAACCCACTCTTCTGGTAAAGTGCTTTATAACGCACGCGTGATCCCTTACCGTGGTTCATGGCTCGACTTTGAGTTCGATCCTAAAGATAACCTATACGTACGTATTGACCGTCGTCGTAAGCTGCCTGCGTCAATTATTTTGCGTGCGCTAGGTAAAACCACAGAACAAGTTCTAGACACCTTCTTTGACAAAGTGAAGTTTGAAGTCAAAGACCAAACTCTGATGATGGAGTTGGTGCCTGAACGTTTACGTGGTGAAACGGCAACGTTTGATATTGAATCTAATGGTAAGGTTTATGTCGAAAAAGGTCGTCGTGTCACTGCGCGTCATATTCGTCAGCTTGAAAAAGATGAAGTCAGTTTTATTGAAGTTCCTGTTGATTATATTGTCGGCAAGATTTCAGCCAAAGACTACATCAATGAAGCGACGGGTGAAGTGATCCTTGCCGCTAACCAAGAAGTTACTTTGGAAGTACTCGCTCATTTATCTCAAGCGGGTTACAAAAAGCTGGAAGTTCTCTTTACTAACGATCTTGATAACGGTCCGTTCATGTCTGAAACACTACGTGTTGACAGTACCTCAGACCGAATTTCGGCGTTAGTTGAAATCTACCGCATGATGCGCCCTGGCGAGCCGCCAACGAAAGAAGCGGCTGAAGCGCTATTCGAAAGTTTATTCTTCTCTCCTGAGCGTTATGACTTATCAACCGTAGGTCGTATGAAGTTCAATAGTTCTATTGAGCGTACAGACGCAGAAGAGCAAGGCACACTCGATGAAACTGATATCATCGAAGTGATGAAAAAGCTCATCGCGATTCGTAACGGTAAAGGGGAGGTTGATGATATCGACCATCTTGGTAACCGTCGTATTCGTAGTGTTGGCGAAATGGCAGAAAACCAATTCCGTGTTGGTCTAGTCCGTGTTGAACGCGCAGTAAAAGAGCGTCTAAGCTTAGGCGATCTCGATAACGTGATGCCACAAGACTTGATCAATGCCAAACCAATTTCTGCTGCAGTAAAAGAATTCTTTGGTTCTTCACAACTGTCTCAGTTTATGGATCAGAACAACCCGCTATCAGAAGTCACGCATAAGCGTCGTATTTCTGCTTTAGGTCCGGGTGGTTTGACTCGTGAACGTGCTGGTTTCGAAGTTCGTGACGTACACGTAACCCACTATGGTCGTTTATGTCCAATCGAAACACCAGAAGGTCCAAACATCGGTCTAATCAACTCTTTGTCTGCTTTTGCTCGTTGTAATGAATATGGCTTCCTTGAAACACCATACCGTCGAGTTGTCGATGGTGTTGTGACTGATGAAGTTGATTATTTATCAGCGATTGAAGAAGGCCAATTTGTTATTGCTCAGGCAAACGCCAAGCTTACTGATGATAGCCGTTTTGCTGATGAACTGATCACTGCTCGTCAGAAAGGTGAATCAGGTCTTCACCCGCGCGAACATGTTGATTACATGGACGTTGCGACTAACCAAGTGGTATCGATAGCTGCATCTTTGATTCCGTTCCTAGAACACGATGATGCGAACCGTGCTTTGATGGGTGCAAACATGCAACGTCAAGCAGTACCGACACTACGTGCTGAAAAGCCATTTGTTGGTACGGGTATTGAGCGCAATGTAGCTGTTGACTCTGGTGTAACTGTGGTTGCGAATCGTGGCGGTGTTATCCAGTCGGTTGATGCATCTCGTATCGTGGTTAAGGTTAATGAAGAAGAGTTAATTCCTGGCGAAGCTGGTATTGATATCTATAACTTAACCAAATATACCCGTTCGAACCAAAACACCTGTATTAACCAGCGTCCTTGTGTGATGCCTGGTGAACCTGTGGGGCGTGGTGATGTATTGGCAGATGGTCCATCTACTGATTTAGGTGAGCTAGCACTAGGCCAGAACATGCGTATCGCGTTCATGCCTTGGAACGGTTATAACTTCGAAGACTCAATCTTAGTTTCAGAGCGCGTTGTTCAAGATGACCGCTTTACCACCATCCACATTCAAGAACTGTCTTGTGTGGCTCGTGATACTAAGCTTGGTGCCGAAGAGATCACGGCGGATATTCCCAACGTTGGTGAAGCGGCATTATCTAAACTTGATGAGTCAGGTATCGTTTATATCGGTGCAGAAGTTAAGGGTGGCGACATCCTTGTGGGTAAAGTAACACCAAAAGGTGAAACTCAGCTCACTCCAGAAGAGAAGCTATTACGTGCTATCTTCGGTGAGAAAGCTTCTGACGTTAAAGATACCTCATTACGCGTTCCAAATTCAGTGGCTGGTACGGTTATTGACGTACAAGTTTTCACGCGCGATGGTGTAGAGAAAGACAAGCGTGCGCTTGAAATTGAGCACATGCAGCTGAAAGAAGCTAAAAAAGACCTAACTGAAGAGTTCCAGATTCTTGAAGGTGGTCTATTAGCACGTGTTCGTTCTGTACTTGTTGCTGGTGGTTACTCGGACGCGAAGCTTGATTCTATTGAGCGCAAGAAATGGTTAGAGCAAACCTTGGAAGACGAGGAGCTACAAAACCAACTTGAACAGCTTGCTGAGCAGTGGGATGAGCTAAAAGCTGACTTTGATAAGAAGTTTGAAACTAAACGTCGCAAGATCACTCAAGGTGATGATTTAGCACCTGGCGTTCTTAAGATCGTAAAAGTTTACTTAGCGGTTAAGCGTCGCATCCAGCCGGGTGATAAGATGGCGGGTCGTCATGGTAACAAAGGTGTTATCTCGAAGATCAACCCTGTGGAAGACATGCCATATGATGAGAATGGTCAGCCAGTCGATATCGTACTGAACCCACTAGGTGTACCATCGCGGATGAACATTGGTCAGATCTTGGAAGTTCACTTAGGTCTCGCGGCCAAAGGTATCGGCGATAAGATCAACCAGATGATCAAGGAACAACAAGAGCTAGCGAAGCTGCGTGAGTTCCTACAAAAGGTTTACGACCTTGGCGAGACTCGTCAGTCGGTTGACATCGCGGCTTTATCTGATGATGAAGTGCGTACTTTAGCCAATAACCTACGCAATGGCTTAACGGTTGCGACTCCAGTCTTTGATGGTGCGAATGAAGCGTCTATTAAAGAGATGTTGCAATTGGCCGACCTGCCGACTTCAGGACAGTTAACTCTGTTTGATGGTCGTACGGGAGATGCCTTTGAGCGTCCGGTTACGGTTGGTTATATGTACATGCTGAAATTGAACCACTTAGTGGATGATAAGATGCATGCCCGTTCAACTGGTTCTTATAGCTTGGTTACTCAGCAACCTCTGGGTGGTAAAGCACAGTTCGGTGGTCAGCGTTTTGGTGAGATGGAAGTGTGGGCACTAGAAGCCTACGGTGCCGCTTACACGTTACAAGAAATGCTTACCGTTAAGTCTGATGACGTTAACGGCCGTACGAAGATGTATAAGAACATTGTAGACGGTAACCACGCGATGGAACCTGGTATGCCTGAATCGTTCAACGTATTGTTGAAAGAGATTCGCTCGCTAGGTATCAACATCGAGCTAGAAGACGAAGAGTAAACCTTAAGGTTCCCCTTTGGGGGACCTAACTGGTTTTCTGGTAGGAAGGCGCTCGCTACATTAAGCAGCGGGCCCTTTTAACTCCTTACAGGAGCTGATTGTGAAAGACTTATTAAACTTTCTAAAAGCACAGCATAAGACCGAAGAATTTGATGCAATCAAAATCGGTCTATCTTCTCCAGATATGATCCGTTCATGGTCATTTGGTGAAGTGAAAAAACCTGAGACCATCAACTATCGTACGTTCAAGCCTGAGCGTGATGGTCTTTTCTGTGCGCGTATTTTTGGTCCGGTAAAAGACTACGAGTGTCTTTGTGGCAAATATAAGCGTCTGAAACACCGTGGTGTGATTTGTGAGAAGTGTGGCGTTGAAGTAACCCAGACTAAAGTTCGTCGTGACCGTATGGGCCACATCGAGCTGGCTTCACCTGTCGCACACATTTGGTTTTTAAAATCACTACCGTCTCGTATCGGTTTGCTGATGGATATGCCATTACGTGATATCGAACGTGTTCTTTACTTCGAAATGTACGTAGTGACTGAGCCAGGCATGACTGATCTTGAAAGAGGACAAATGCTCACAGAAGAAGAGTATTTGGATCGTCTTGAAGAGTGGGGTGATGAATTTACCGCTAAGATGGGCGCAGAAGCAATTAAAGATCTTTTGTCTTCAATGGATCTACAGGTTGAAACTGAGCAAATGCGTGAAGAGTTAGAAACGACTAACTCTGAAACCAAGCGTAAGAAATTGACCAAACGTTTGAAGCTGGTTGAGGCGTTCCTCTCTTCAGGTAACAAACCTGAATGGATGATCCTGACAGTCTTGCCAGTACTGCCGCCAGATCTTCGCCCTCTCGTTCCACTAGATGGTGGACGTTTTGCTACGTCGGATCTGAACGATCTGTATCGTCGCGTGATCAACCGTAACAACCGTTTGAAGCGTCTACTTGAGCTTGCTGCACCAGATATCATCGTACGTAACGAAAAACGTATGTTACAAGAGTCGGTGGATGCACTATTAGATAACGGTCGTCGTGGTCGTGCTATTACTGGTTCTAACAAGCGTCCTCTGAAATCTCTTGCTGATATGATCAAGGGTAAACAGGGTCGTTTCCGTCAGAACCTACTGGGTAAACGTGTAGACTACTCTGGCCGTTCGGTTATTACCGTTGGTCCATACTTACGTCTACATCAGTGTGGTCTTCCTAAGAAGATGGCACTTGAACTATTTAAACCATTTATCTATAGCAAACTTGAAACTCGTGGCCTAGCAACGACGATTAAAGCGGCTAAGAAGATGGTTGAGCGTGAAGAAGCCGTCGTTTGGGATATCTTGGATGAAGTGATCCGTGAACACCCAGTGCTACTCAACCGTGCACCAACACTGCACCGTTTGGGTATTCAAGCGTTTGAGCCCGTTCTTATTGAAGGTAAAGCGATTCAGTTGCATCCACTCGTGTGTGCGGCGTATAACGCGGACTTCGATGGTGACCAAATGGCGGTACACGTGCCTCTAACTCTAGAAGCACAGCTTGAAGCGCGTACGCTGATGATGTCGACGAACAACATTCTGTCGCCAGCATCGGGCGATCCGATCATCGTTCCTTCTCAGGACGTTGTATTGGGTCTGTATTACATGACTCGTGAAAAGATCAATGCGAAAGGTGAAGGTATGTACCTTGCTGGCCCTGAAGAGGCTGAAAAGGCATATCGCACTAAGAACGCGGAACTCCATGCGCGAGTTAAAGTACGTATTACCGAAACGGTCGTTGATGAAGATGGTCACAGCACTACTAACACCCAATTGGTCGATACAACGATTGGTCGTGCCATGTTGTGGCAGATCGTACCGACAGGCTTGCCTTATAGCATCGTCAACCAAAAGTTAGGTAAAAAGCAAATTTCTAACTTGCTCAACGAAGCGTATCGTAAGCTTGGTCTGAAAGACACGGTTATTTTTGCTGACCAAATCATGTACACCGGTTTTGCTTATGCGGCATTGTCTGGCGTATCGGTAGGTATCGATGACATGGTTGTTCCTGCGGCTAAATACACGGAAATTGCTGATGCAGAAGAAGAAGTGCGCGAAATTCAAGAGCAGTTCCAATCTGGTCTAGTGACAGCCGGTGAGCGCTATAACAAAGTGATCGATATTTGGGCATCAACCAATGATCGCGTTGCGAAAGCAATGATGGAAAACCTCTCTTCTGAGTTAGTCATTAACCGTGATGGTGTGGAAGAGCGTCAAGAGTCTTTCAACAGCATTTACATGATGGCCGACTCAGGCGCACGTGGTTCTGCGGCTCAGATTCGTCAGTTAGCGGGTATGCGTGGTCTGATGGCTCGTCCAGATGGTTCGATCATTGAAACGCCAATCACCGCAAACTTTAAAGAAGGTCTGAACGTACTTCAGTACTTTATCTCAACCCACGGTGCGCGTAAGGGTCTAGCCGATACCGCATTGAAAACGGCAAACTCAGGTTATCTGACTCGTCGTTTGGTTGACGTAGCACAGGACGTAGTGGTTACTGAACACGACTGTGGCACCCATGAAGGCGTTGATATGATGCCTCATATCGAGGGTGGTGACGTTAAAGTTGCTCTGACTGAGTTAGCGCTTGGACGTGTTGTTGCAGAAGATATTATTAAGCCTGGTACTGAAGAAGTCTTGATTCCACGTAATACCTTACTGGATGAAAAATGGTGTCAGATCATTAATGATAACTCGGTTGACCGTATCCGCGTTCGTTCTGTCGTAACCTGTGATGCTGACTTTGGTTGTTGTGCATTGTGTTATGGCCGTGACTTGGCTCGTGGTCACTTGGTTAACCAAGGTGAAGCCGTCGGCGTTATTGCGGCTCAATCTATCGGTGAGCCAGGTACACAGTTAACGATGCGTACTTTCCACATCGGTGGTGCTGCATCAACAGCCGCTGCAGAGAACAGTATTCAAGCGAAGAATAAAGGTTCTGTGAAGCTGCATAACGCTAAATTCGTGATCAACAAAGATCGTAAACTGGTGATCACTTCGCGTGCATCAGAGATGACGATTATTGATGAATTTGGTCGTACCAAAGAGAAGCACAAACTGCCTTACGGTTCGTTATTAAGCAAAGCCGATGGTGATGCTGTTGACGCCGGTGAAGTTATTGCTAACTGGGAAGCGCACACACTACCTATCATCACTGAAGTGGCTGGTCGTATCCAGTTCGTGGATATGATTGATGGTGTAACCGTTTCTCGTCAAACTGATGATCTAACGGGTCTGTCTTCAAGTGAAGTTACCGATGCCGCCGCTCGTCCAGCCGCAGGTAAAGATATGCGTCCTGCGATTAAACTGGTTGATGCGAAAGGTAAAGATGTATTGATTCCTGGTACTGATATGCCAGCGCAATATTTCTTACCTGGTAAGGCGATTGTGAACATCGAAGATGGCGCAGAAGTGAACATCGGTGACACGTTAGCACGTATTCCACAAAAATCTGGCGGTAACCGAGATATCACCGGTGGTCTACCACGCGTAGCTGACTTGTTTGAAGCGCGTAAGCCGAAAGAGCCTGCGATTCTTGCTGAGCATACGGGTACTGTTTCATTCGGTAAAGAGACTAAAGGTAAGCGTCGTCTACTGATCACTCGCGATAGCGGTGATGTGTATGAAGAGATGATTCCTAAGCATCGTCAGCTCAACGTGTTTGAAGGTGAGCGCATTGAACGTGGTGATGTCATTGCTGATGGCCCAGAGTCACCGCATGATATTCTGCGTCTACGTGGTATCCACGCCGTGACTTCATACATTGCTAACGAAGTTCAGGAAGTTTACCGTCTGCAAGGCGTTAAGATAAACGATAAGCATATTGAAACGATTGTTCGTCAGATGCTACGTAAGTGTACCATCACCCATTCAGGTGATTCGGAATTCTTACCTGGTGAGCAAATTGAGTACGCTCAAGTTAAGATTGCTAACCGTTTATTGGAAGCTGATGGTAAAGAACCTGCTCGTTTCGAACGCGAACTATTAGGTATTACCAAAGCCTCTCTGGCAACCGAATCGTTTATTTCAGCAGCGTCGTTCCAAGAAACAACGCGCGTACTGACTGAAGCAGCGGTATCGGGTAAACGTGATGATTTACGTGGTCTGAAAGAGAACGTAATCGTTGGTCGTTTGATCCCTGCCGGTACCGGTTTTGCGTATCACCAAGATCGCCAAGCGAAGCGTCTAGCTCAAAAAGAAGGTACGTCAGCGGAACAAGCGACGGACAATCTTGCTGCGCTATTGAATGCTGGCTTTTCATCGGACGAGTAATCGTATCGCATGATCAAAAAAGGCACCTTCGGGTGCCTTTTTTTAACTCATTTTTCAGGTCAATTATGTTGCGCTGCTTTCACTCAATTTACTTAGATGAAAAGCGAAAGCTCACGCTTGCTTATGCGCCTGGTGGGATAGCAAGGCTGTCTGCTATTAATTGAATCAGGTAATCTTCAGACGCAAACCGCGACTCAAGCACTTCACCAACCATCGATAAATCATTATCGAGATTATCTAAATCATCGTCATCAGCCACAGTGGCATAGTTATCCGCAAAATCCAATAAGGCATCATTGGTTTGGACGATTTTTCCATAGGTTTGGTTGATTTCATCTGTTGCTTTAAAACCAGTCGCTTGCCATTTTTGCATGACCATATCATAAATTTTAAAATGGCCTTCGGAGATATAATCAACCAGCTCTTGGCTAAAGCGGTGCAACGCTTTAGGCGCTGGTAACTCATTCAGTGAGGATTCGGGAGTTAAAGGCTGTAGTGCTGCAAGCTTGCAGTACTCAACGATCAGATGTTGACGGTTATCCAACCAGTGATCGATAACTTCACTGGATCCGCCCCACTGCTCTTGTGTTTTCTTTAATTTATTTAGCATGACCATGCCCTCATGATCTCATCATCTTATTGATGATTTTCCTTGCACACCCATTGTAGTGTTGTACTACAACCTGTTGTCCTAACGAGAATTTATAGGTTTGAAAATCAAATGACTACAAACTCTGGTATGAATTTAGATTGCCAGTAAAATGGTTGAACTGCAAGCAATCAGGAGTGAGTATGTTAGAAAACAGTGACGCAAAAGCCGCTTATTGGTGTGTTGTTTCAGGAAGTGAGATCTGGACCATTGATGGGAGCATCCCTTTTGGTTGTGCGCAGCAATGGCGATTACCGATTGAGTATGCGGTATTGATTGGTGAGCATAACCAAGCCCCCGTTTATTGGATAAATGCTCAAGAGATCGCTGATGAGTTACCAATGGTGAATTTGCGGACGTTATTATCGATGGATTCAGCGCTATTTTTGCTCGCCAGCAAAGCGGTTCAATATGGGCATATGAGTCAAACTCAGCGTTTTTGTTCACAATGTGGTGGGCGTAATCGTCTCAATCATCATCAGTTAGCGATGCAATGTCAGGAATGTCGCACTTTACATTATCCCCGTATTTTTCCGTGCATTATTGTCGCGGTTCGCAAAGATGATCAGATTTTACTTGCTCAGCACCCTCGTCATCGCGGTGGGATGTATACGGTGATTGCCGGTTTTTTAGAGGTGGGAGAAACCCTTGAGCAATGCGTCGCGCGTGAAGTACAAGAAGAAACGGGGATTATTATCGACAATATTCGCTATGTGGCCAGTCAACCTTGGGCGTTTCCTTCCAGTATGATGATGGGTTTTTTAGCCGATTATGCGGGAGGTGAGTTAAACCCCGATTATTCAGAACTGACCGATGCGCAGTGGTTTAGTGAACCTCATTTACCTGATCTTGCTCCACACGGAACGATAGCTCGAGCTTTAATTGAACAGACCTTGACCGACATACGAGCCAAGAATGATAAGATCGACAGTCATTCTTTTTAGAGAAAACAGGCATAAAAAAACCCTCCGCAAGGGAGGGGGTAAGTAAGATGTCGTTATGAGATGCTAGACATTCAATGCCTAGCTATTATTATCGTTTTCGCTAGCGAATAAATTTGTAACAGTTAATGCTTTTGCACGCAATTTAAGCATTGATTTAAAAGTTAATAACTTGATCTCGGTTGCAAAGCACTCTGCGATGCTTGGTCAATCAATGTTAGAATGAGCGATTGATTACCGCTTGATAGAAAAATGGGAATAAGCCATGACTGAATTAAAAAATGACCGCTATTTGCGTGCATTACTCAAGCAACCTGTCGATTGCACGCCAGTATGGATGATGCGTCAAGCGGGGCGCTATCTACCAGAATACCGAGCGACACGTGCACAAGCGGGCGATTTTATGTCGTTATGCAAAAATGCCGAGCTGGCTTCTGAAGTTACCTTACAGCCGCTGCGCCGTTTTTCACTCGATGCTGCCATTTTGTTTTCCGATATCTTAACCATTCCTGATGCCATGGGTTTAGGCTTGTATTTTGAAGCCGGTGAAGGGCCAAAGTTCGAGCGCCCCATCACTTGTAAAGCGGATGTGGATAAAATTGGTTTACCTGATCCAGAAGGCGAGCTGCAATATGTGATGAATGCTGTACGCCAAATTCGTAAAGATCTGCAAGGCGAAGTACCTTTGATTGGTTTTTCTGGCAGCCCTTGGACGTTGGCAACCTATATGGTCGAAGGCGGAAGTTCAAAAGCGTTCACCAAAATCAAAAAGATGATGTATGCCGAACCTGCTTTATTGCATCGGTTACTCGATAAATTGGCAAATAGTGTCATTGAGTATTTGAATGCACAGATTAAAGCTGGAGCGCAATCAGTGATGGTCTTCGATACTTGGGGAGGCGTATTAACGCCAAGAGATTATCAGTCGTTTTCGCTGCATTACATGCATAAAATTGTTGATGGATTGATCCGTGAGCACGAAGGAAGACGAGTCCCTGTTACATTATTTACCAAAAATGGTGGTATGTGGCTTGAGTTGATTGCGGCGACGGGATGTGATGCGATTGGACTCGATTGGACCATCAATATTGCTGATGCTAAAGCACGAGTGGGTGATAAAGTTGCGCTACAAGGCAATATGGATCCTTCCATGCTTTATGCTAGCCCTCAGCGAATTCGTCAAGAGGTAGCAAGTATTCTTGAGGGTTTTGGTACCGGTAGTGGTCATGTGTTTAACTTAGGCCATGGTATCCATTTAGACGTTCCACCAGAGAATGCTGGAGTGTTTGTCGATGCGGTTCATCAACTTTCGACCCCTTATCACCGATAAAAAGGTTCAGTATTGAGCCCGCTTTCCTTTGAATAGCGAAGAGGTGGGCCTATCTGCCTCTTTATCTTGTTTGGTATATACTGAGATAAATTCACCACTAAAGATTATGGTTCGACAATGAAAACCCGAGAGCGAATAATTCATGCCGCATTAGCCTTGTTTAATGAACATGGTGAAAGACCGATCACCACCAACCATATTGCGGCTCATATCGACATTAGCCCCGGTAATCTCTATTATCATTTTCGTAATAAACAAGAGATCGTGCGTGAAATTTTTGCTTGGTACTCGGCTGAACTTATCGAGCGTTTTAGCCCTTGGCAGGGGCAATATGAGAGTTTAACGCTGCTGAAACATTATTTGGATTCTATTTTTAATTTGATGTGGAAATATCGATTTTTCTACGCCAATTTACCGGAGATTTTGCAACGCGATCCTGAGCTTCATCAATCGTATATTCAAGTTCAAGATAAGCTCCAAGTGAACTTGATTAATATTATGCAAGTGTTTATCGATATGCAGCTGCTGGTGATTGATGAGCAAGAGATGAAAAAGCTAGTGACAACGCTGCATTTGATCGCTTCAAGCTGGTTGGCGTATCAGTCTGCGATGTCGGCTAACGCGTCCATTACCGAGCGTGTTATTCATCAGGGGATGCTACAAATTATCTCAGTGATGAAACCTAATGCTACCCCCCAAGGTTTAGAACAATTACAATTATTAGAAGAAGGTGTCAGAGCCATGCACGCCAGCACCATCAATGGTTAGAGTGCGTTGACTTTTCAATGGTTACCATATGGTTGCGGCTGTTATAGCGATGCTGAGTAATAAGTTTGGAGATATAACGTTTTTATCTTACTCATCATAGGCCGATTTAGATAAAGTGTGCTTATGTCCGCTAAATACCCCTGTGAATAACCATGCACTATGATGTTTTTAATGGTGATGCTGATGGCATCATCGCGCTATTACAACTGCGCTTAGCCGAGCCTATCGAAAGTCAGCTAGTGACTGGCGTGAAGCGTGACATACAGTTACTGAAAAAACTAACGGTTAATCCTGGTGATTCTCTGACTGTACTGGATATTTCGATGGCGAAAAATGCCTTTGATTTACAGCGCCAGCTCTCCGAGGGAGCAAGCGTTTTTTATGCTGATC
This sequence comes from Vibrio sp. V31_P5A7T61, assembly GCF_009904895.1. NCBI lineage: Bacteria > Pseudomonadati > Pseudomonadota > Gammaproteobacteria > Vibrionales > Vibrionaceae > Vibrio > Vibrio sp. V31_P5A7T61. The sequence continues at coordinate 9,926 of NZ_WXWI01000050.1, read as the reverse complement.
ATCATCAATCCGGTGATATCCCTAACCATCCCCATTTAACCGCGAACATTGATTTAAGTGCCAATACTTGTACAGGATTGATTATTGATCGATTACTGGCGGGCCGTTTTCATCATTGGGCGATTGCCGCTGCTTATGGCGATAATTTGATCGCAACCGCCAATCAACTGGCATTACAAGCTGGATTAACGACATTTCAAGCCGAGCAGTTGCAGTCAATCGGCACTTTGCTCAATTACAACGGCTATGGGCAACAATTGGAAGATTTGCACTTTCATCCCGCAGAATTGCTGCGAAGTTTATTGAACTATCCTTGTCCTTTTATGCTTATCGATGATCATCATTCCCCTTATCATCGTCTCAAGCAGGCTTATCAGCAAGACATGGCGCAAGTACAAAGCCTAGAAGCATATTACCAAAGTCGAGAATTACGCGTGTTTGTGTTACCCAATCAATCGGCCTCACATCGAGTCAGTGGTGTCTTTGGTAATCTGCTAGCCAATCAACAACCGAGCCAAGCTCACTTGATCGTGACTGAAGCGGACAGTGAGAGTTATACCGTGTCATTACGGGCTCCTTTAGCGAATAAACAAGGTGCAGGAGCCATTTGTGCTCAGTTTGTTAGCGGTGGTGGGCGAGAAGCGGCGGGAGGGATAAATCGTCTAGCCAAATCACAACTGAGCCAACTGATAGAGAGGGTCGAAACTTATTATCGATATTAATCATCGTCGATAGCGCTGGTGAGACTTATCGTCTCAGCCATTGGCGTGGGTTTTCAGCTCGGCTATTACGACGAATTTCAAAGTACAACGCGGGACGAGATTGCCCACCAGTATCACCGGCTAAGGCAAGCGTATCACCTGCAACGACCTTATCGCCCTCTTTTTTCATGAGTGATTGGTTATAACCGTATAAGGTCATATCACCTTTGCCGTGGTCAAGTAAAATCACTAATCCATAGCCACGTAAATACTCCGCAAATACGACCGTTCCCGGATAGACAGCTTTGACGGCTTGCCCATAATTGGCGCTGATCACCATGCCTTTCCAATCGACTTGACCGGTTTGTTTCTCTCCAAACTGGTGCAACACGTTACCTTGCAGTGGCCAGGGTAGCTTACCTTTTTGCTGAGCGAGTCCATCCATCGGTACTGCATTACGCTTCGCTGCTTTGGCGATTTCAGCTTTCAAGCGAGTTTCATTGCGTTGCAGTTCGGCAAGATAAACTTGATCACCCGAGATACTTTGTTGAATGGTATTGACGGTTTTACGCCGCTCCGCTTGAGTGCTGGCGAGCTTATCGCGCTTATCGGTTTGTTGTTGCAATAGGGCGGTGATTTGATCACGCTCACGCTGCAGTTGCTTTTCACTTTCGTTGAGCGCTTGATGGGTTGTTTGTAAACTGCGTAAGGTTTCCGTACGCGCTTTGGCCAAATGTTGATAATACTGACTAATTCTATCTTGCTCGACGCCACTTTTGAGGAGATCGCCGCTGGCCAGTGCTCGCTGAGTTACATAGTACGTCTGTAACAGTTGAGTGAGTTTTTCGGTCTGTTGCTGGCGCTGCTGTTCTAACTCAAGTCGGTTTTTTTGAATATTGGCGAGATTGTCATTAGCGGTCACGACATCACGTTGGGTATTTTTAATTTGATTTTCTAGCTGAGAGATAGACAACTCTTGTTGTCTAAGTGAACGCTGTAATTGATCCAGTTCTTTTTGTCGTTGGCTCAGTGACTGCTGTTGACGAGAGATTTCGTTTTTGACGCCAGAAAGCTCTTGTTGCGAAGCGGCATAAGCAGCACCTGATGAGGTGGTAATCGCTAAGCAGACCGCCAATAATCGCACAGTAAGTTTTAGAATAGACAACGTCATGTTTAGGCAATCATCACCATTAAAATTGTTGAATGCCCAGTATACTCAAAGTCACGTATCAGGCGAGCAGCATAATGTAAACTTTGTGCGGTTTTTTGTCATACTGCTCATTTGTCGTTAAGGATCGGCGTTTAGCGAGATGATTTCGGTTGAAACTGTTTCACACTGCGCTTTTGGGCACTCCGTCGATTGGCTTGTTTATCTCGTGGTTGACGTTTTGGCACCGTGGTGGCGGGTTGATCTGTAACGGGAAAATCGGCCAACGTCTGCAACACAAGAGGGCGTTGAGTCAGTTGACGAATGGCATCGAGGATCGCGTTTTCATTATGACAGACTAAAGAGAGAGCGAGACCTGTTTGCCCAGCTCGTGCGGTTCGCCCAACGCGGTGAATATACACTGCCGGGCTTGGCGGTAAATCAAAATTGATGACCACAGAAAGCTGTTCAATATGAATGCCTCTTGCCAATAAATCGGTTGCGATTAGCACTTCAATTTTCTGCTGTTTAAATTGAGTCAAGATTTGCTCACGCTCGGTTTGATCTTTATTACCATGGAGTGCGGCAACACGAATTCCAGCTTTAAGGAGTTTTTTGGCCAGTGCGTCTGCATTATCTCGAGCGCTAATAAAGACCAAGACTTGAGACCAATGATGTTGTTTGAGTAAATGAATCAAGACTTGTGCTTTGCTGCCTTTATTGACCAAGTACAGTTGTTCATCAATCTCTGGCACGGTTTGATTCGGCAGATTAGCGCTGATCTTAATGGGATCGTTTAACGGCTGGAGGGCTTTTTCTTCAAGCTCGGGGAGTAAGGTTGCAGAAAATAGCAGGGTTTGTTTTTTAGCGGGTAAATGGGCCATGATCCGCTGCACATCTGGCCAAAATCCCATCTCTAATAGCCGGTCAGCCTCATCCAGTACCAGATGTTGTAGCGATGATAAGTTTATGATCTGTTGCTCAATAAGATCCAATAATCGCCCTGGCGTAGCAACGATGAGCTGAGGGTTTTGCGCTAATTGATCCTGTTGCCATTGCTGGTCAACCCCTCCACAAAGTGGACACACATCGATGTTCATCGGTTTGGCGATTAAGCCAAGCGCTTGACTGACTTGGCTTGCCAGTTCACGCGTCGGTACGATGATCAAGGTTTGAATGTGTGGTGTCATCGGGAGTGTTTTTTGTAATAGCGGTAAACCATAAGCGAAGGTTTTACCGCTGCCCGTTTGAGCGAGAGCGAGCAGATCACGACCAGATAAAATCACAGGAATCGCCAACTGTTGGATTGTGGTCGGAGTATGTAACTCAGCGGGCAGTGCACTAAGTAGAGAAGAAGCTAAGTTAAGCTCAGAAAAGGTCATAAATACATCATGGATGAGGAAAGCGGTGGTCTGAGTCTAAAGCTATTCATCGTTGGCGACAACTAACGATGATAGCGATGCCAAGTAAGCAACCGTTAAGTAAAATCTATCGATAAAAAATCCCCTTAAATAGCGAATTTAAGGGGATCAATGCTTCAAAAATCGTACGCTAATAACAAGCGTTATGAATAAAGCACTTTACCTGACATATCTGCGGGAATTTCCATGTCAGCCAGCGCTAACATGGTTGGTGCGAGATCCGACAGTTTACCGCCCTCTTGTAGAGTAATTGATTTATTACCGACATAAATCAGCGGTACTGGTAAACTGGTGTGAGCCGTATGTACGCCACCGGTTTCAGGGTTAATCATCATTTCAGCGTTACCGTGGTCTGCGGTGATGAGCAACTGACCATCGACTTCTTTAATCGCTTCAACCACTCGGCCAATACATTCATCGACCGCTTCACAAGCTTTAACCGCCGCTTCATAAACACCAGTATGGCCGACCATATCACCATTTGGATAGTTACAAACGATCGCATCGTATTGACCGGATTTAATCGCTGCAACCAGTTTATCGGTGAGTTCTTTGGAGCTCATTTCTGGTTGAAGATCGTAAGTCGCGACTTTTGGAGAGGCCACTAGCTGGCGCTCTTCACCAGGAAACTCGTTTTCTGCGCCACCGTTAAAGAAGAAGGTCACGTGGGCGTACTTCTCTGTTTCTGAAATACGCAGCTGAGTTTTGCCCGCTTTAGAAAGCCATTCACCATAAGTGTTTTCTAGCGATGCTGGTGGGAAAGCGGTCGCTAGTGGAATATCGGCCGCATACTGAGTTAGCATCACGAAATTGACATTAGGGAACACTTGACGAGTGAAACCATCAAAATCGGCGACAAACGTGCGGGTGATTTCACGAGCACGGTCAGCACGATAGTTTAAAAATAGTACCGCATCACCATCTTGCATGGCTGCTGATTCTTGATCTGCGCTACGAATTTCTGTGGCTTTGACGAACTCATCGTTTTCTTCACGCGCATAAGCGGCATTAAGGCCAGCAACGGCAGAGTCATAGGTGAACTCTGCTTTAGCTTGAGTTAATAAGTCATAAGCTTGCTGAACGCGATCCCAGTTATTATCACGGTCTATGGCATAATAACGACCGATAAGAGAAGCGATGCGTCCTTTACCGAGTTTGCTAAATAGGTCTTGGAAACGTGCCAATGAACCCTCAGCACTGCGTGGTGGGGTATCACGTCCGTCAAGGAAGCAGTGTAGGTAAATTTTCTCTGCGCCACGAGCGGCGGCTAGCTCTACTGCCGCATAGATATGGTCTTCGTGAGAGTGCACGCCACCTGGCGACATCAATCCCATCAGGTGAACCGCTTTGCCTTCGGCTACCGCTTTATCAATCGCATTCACAATCGCTTCGTTGTGTTGGAATTCTCCATCAGCAATTGATTTTGTGATTCGAGTTAAGTCTTGATAAACGATACGGCCAGCGCCGATGTTGGTATGGCCAACTTCAGAGTTTCCCATTTGACCGTCAGGTAGACCCACATCCATGCCAGAAGCAGAAATAAGAGTATGAGGATGATTTTCCATCAACGCATCAAGTACGGGTGTGTGCGCATTGTTGATCGCGTTGCTGGTGTTATCTTCACGGTAGCCCCAACCGTCAAGAATCACTAGAGCCATAGGCTTCTTAGCAGACATAATTATAACCTCGTCAAATTCATGGTAATGAGAAATAAAAAACTAGCGTAATTTTACTACACTTTCTCCGCTTTGCAGTAGGTTAAGATCAATGATTCTGCCTATCAATCAGAAGAATGTTGTCTATGGATCAACATTCGTTGTTTTTGCTTCTCTCTGCGGCAATCGATTGATGTTACGCTCTCATTAAGTTAACGCCCAAGTGGCCAAATACACAATACATAATCCTACGAGTCCAAGAATTAAACCGGTTTTAGCCATATCTTTACTTTCAATTAAGCCTGTGGAGTAAGCTAATGAGTTAGGCGGTGTTGAGACTGGAAGGATCATGCCTAAAGAAGCGGAGAACGCGACCACGACCAATAACCCTTGTAGACCACCAATTTCCGTTAAACTGGACATCGAGACACCAATAGCGGCAGCAATTGGCATTAATAAGTTTGCTGTTGCCGTATTGGACATGAAGTTCGCCATTAGCCAGCAGACCATCGATAGCGAAATGACGATGAACATCGGTGATAAGCTTTCATAGTCAATGGCATGGGCTAAGGCAACGGCAAGTCCGGTATGTTCTAACCCAATACCGATCGCAATCCCCCCTGCCACTAGCCATAATACGTCCCAGTTAATTTGCTTGAGTTCTTCTTTACCCATAATGCCTGTTAACGTAAATACAGCTAGTGGAATGATCGAGACCACATAAGTATTCATGCCATGCAGAGCGGTACTCATCCACAATAAAATCGTCGTTGCAAAAGTGATGTAGACGACGATTGCTCGCCAAGATCGTTGAAATGTTCCCTGCAATTTTAGCGTCATTTGTTGTTGTGATGAGGGAAATAAATACTGCAATAAAAACCAAGCAATGGTTAATTGAACAATCACAAAGGGTAAGCCCATCATCATCCAAGATAGAAAGTCTATGCTGTTCTCTCCCGTTAAATACTGTAAAGCAATCGCATTCGGTGGTGTACCAATCGGCGTCGCGATGCCTCCTGTATTCGCAGCAATCGGAATGGATAGCACCAAAGCTTTAATGCCTAGCTCCCCTTTCGGCGCAGAGGCGACGATGGGGCCAAGTAGAGCTAACATCATTACTGTCGTAGCCGTATTTGACATGAACATCGAGAATACGGAGGTGATGAGCATCAATCCAAGCATAATAAATTTAGGTTGATGACCAAACGGGCGCAGTAATACCCGTGCTAAGTTGTTATCCAGTTGATATTTTGACGCCGCGATCGCTAAGGCGAATCCACCCATAAACAGAATAATGATCGGTGAAGAGAAGGCACCAAGAATGTCAGTGTAAGGGATTAAATGCCCGACCTCATGTTGTTCAATTGGGGAGCGGAACCAATGTAACCCCTTGTCTGAAATCATAATTAATAATAAAGCGATGATCAGAATAGAAGTAGCAAAAACGGGTACCGGTTCTAAGACCCAGAGTAGAGCCGCGAGTAAAAAAATAGCCAGCAAACGATGCTGAACGAGTGTCAATTCATCAATAGGAATGATGTCGATGGGCAGTAAGAGTACACCGACAGGAATCAAAAAACAGATTGCTAGCCGAGTCAGTAACCCGGTCGATAACGTTGACATAAGAGCGTCCTTTGCAAAAATATCCGAATGTCATCTAGGGTAAAGCATTGCTATGAAAAAATCGTAATAGGGAGTGGAAAATTGTTAGCTTAGACACAGTTCATCAGCGGAAAGATCGGCTCAGAACAAACATAGGCACCACTTTTAGTGATAAAAATGGTGCCTATATTGCATTTAACGCGTTGAAAATAAGGAGGAACTTGATTAGGCTTTGTGGGCGTAAGCAGAACCGAGCAGGGTTGGCGTATTTAACTGCATGCTACTATCGAAACGAATCTGTTGTTTCGCAAATAGATTGATAACGGTTGATCCCAACTTAAATCGACCCATCTCTTGGCCTTTTTTCAACTGGATAGCATTAACACCTTCTGCTGGATAATCCCAACGATACACGGTATTACCGCGCGGTGGAGTCATGGTTCCTGCCCATATCATCTCGATACTGCCAACAATCGTTGCACCGACCAGTACTTGAGCCAGTGGACCAAATTCGGTATCAAAAATACAAACAACCCGTTCGTTACGGGCAAACAAATTGGGCACATTCTCTGCGGTCAGCGGGTTAACAGAAAATAGATCGCCAGGCACATAGATCATTTGTCGTAATGTACCATCACATGGCATATGCACTCGGTGATAATCTCGTGGTGATAGGTAGAGAGTGGCAAACTCACCATCACGAAACTCTTCAGCCAGTTTTGCATCCCCCCCAAGCAGTGCTTGAGCAGAATAATGATGGCCTTTTGCTTGAATCAGTTGGCCGTCAGTTATTGGGCCGAATTGACTGACGCAAGCGTCGGCTGGATGAACGAGTGTCGCTTCGTCATCGACAACGGGGCGTAGGCCAGGCTTTAACTCACGGACAAAAAATTCGTTAAATGTCGCAAAGTGTTTTGGATCGGAATGTAACGCTTCACTCATGTTGACATTGTATTGTTTAATAAACCAGCGAATGATGGCGGTGGTTAGACTACCTGCCTTCGCTGACGCGAGTTTACCGACTAAACGGGTTAAAGCATGTTGTGGCAGCCAATATTGCAGCCTAACTTTAAATTTATCCATCGTATGTTATTTCCAATCTATCATCTTTATTTTGGCGCGAAATGGTACTGAAAAATAATCCGCGTGTCATCAGACTCTGTTCGTCTGTGAGTATTTATTGTTGGTCTGATTTTTTATTGCGAGAATATTGTCGATTGGCTTTATTTTCCGACATGCTCTCAATAATACGGTGATAGTTATCAAAGCGTTGTGCGCTGATTTTACCGTTTTCTACGGCTTCTCTCAGTAAGCAACCCGGGTCATCACCATGTTTACAGTCACGAAATTTACATCCACCTAAATAGGGACGAAATTCTACATAAGCTTTGGTCACTTCCTCTGCGGCTAAGTGCCATAAACCAAACTCACGAATGCCCGGAGAGTCAATCAAATCGCCACCCGATGGGATGTGATATAAGCGAGCTGCGGTCGTGGTATGCTGTCCAAGCCCTGAGTTCTCAGAGATTTTACCCTCTTCAGCAATGATGCCGAGTTGAGGCATCAAAGCATTGACTAAGCTTGATTTTCCTACACCGGATTGACCGACAAAGATATTAATCTTATGACTTAACTTACTCTCTAATAACGCGATATTTTCGCCACTTTCTTTACTGACAAAAATGACGTCATAGCCAATTTCTTGGTAAGCGACCAATTGCTGTTGATAATTTGTCCGCTGCGCTTCACTGAGTAAATCGACTTTATTAAGAACGATGACAGGAGCGATAGATAGTGTTTCTGCAGCAATTAAGTAACGATCGATGATATTCAGCGATAATTCAGGTAAGACAGAAGAGACAATGATCATTTGCTCAACATTAGCCGCGACGGGTTTTAAACCATCGTAATAATCCGGACGAGTCAGAACTGAGCTGCGAGGCTCTACCGCTTCGACCACGCCTGAAATTCCAGCAAGAGTTTCTACGCCAGGGCGCCAAATGACTTGATCGCCACACACCAAACTTTCGATTCCGCGACGTAAATTACATCGATGAACGATCTTTGTATCGGGGTCTTCAATATCTGCATGTTGACCAAATCGCGTGATCACTAGACCGGATTTGGCATTTTCCAGCATCGATTCGTCCCACTGTACGGAGTCTTCTTGTTTTAACTTACGGTGCTGGTTATTTCTAACTCGGCGCACTTGGCCTTTAGTGAGTTTTTTCTTCTTTGTCACGTTTTTTCACTTTAAGTTTTTTAACTTAGAACGATGCCTAACTCAATTTATCACTGTGCGCTGCACAGCGGTATCGTGGTTAGGGAGATTTAGGTTATAGTACCTTTTTTATTGGCAAACCCCTATAGGCACTTAATTATATGTCTTTTAGCGATCAAAACTTGATTTGGATTGATCTGGAGATGACCGGGTTAGACCCTGATGTCCATAAGATCATTGAAATAGCAACCATTGTTACCGATAGTCAACTGAATGTATTGGCAGAAGGACCGGTGTTAGCTATTCATCAATCCGAAACCGAGTTACAAAAAATGGATGAGTGGTGTACTCGTACCCATACCCATAGCGGGCTAGTGGACCGAGTGCGCCGCAGTTCGATCAATGAAGTTCAAGCGATAGAACAGACGATTGATTTCTTACAACACTGGGTTCCTGCTGGTGCTTCACCGATTTGTGGAAATAGCGTTGGTCAAGATCGACGTTTTCTTTACCGACATATGCCAGAGCTAGAAGTGTATTTTCATTATCGTTGTATTGATGTGAGCACTATCAAGGAACTGACTCGTCGTTGGCAGCCTGAGATTGCTGCGGGATTCAGTAAACAAGGAACTCATCTTGCCTTAGATGATATTCGAGAATCTATCGCCGAGCTTAAATTTTATCGTTCTCACGTTTTCAAAATTTAATAATCCTAACTATCGAGCGGTGAAGGGCGGTATGGTTGACCGCTTTTCTTTAATTGAATGGTTGTAACTTCGTCTGGATCTGTGTGTTTTTTGTTTAAGTGGTTTTTTTTATCGTCATACGAAAAGAAAAATGATTTTTTTTGCTTTAACTACTTGCATCACAAAAAAATGCACTTATAATTCGCAGCCCTGAACAGCACAAAACGTTGTTGATGCGACACTAGCTCAGTTGGTAGAGCGCAACCTTGCCAAGGTTGAGGTCACGAGTTCGAACCTCGTGTGTCGCTCCAGATTTGCTTTTATTGCCGATGGCGATAAAACAATAAAGTTACAAAGCTGACATCGTGCTTAACGGTGAGTAATACGGACGCGGGGTGGAGCAGCCTGGTAGCTCGTCGGGCTCATAACCCGAAGGTCGTCGGTTCAAATCCGGCCCCCGCAACCAAACAGATAGCCTTTATCGTGCTTAACG
>NZ_WXWI01000047.1:0-27716 GCF_009904895.1 Vibrio sp. V31_P5A7T61 | reverse complement strand
TTTGTTTTATTTGAAAACGCCACAGTAACTGACGATATTGACGACTCGTATAGTGACTGCCTTGATCACTGTGGAACATGACGCCTTTAGGCTTTCCACGAGACTCATAAGCCATCGAAAGCGCTTTGCCTGTTAATCGTGTATCAGGTGATACTGACATTGCCCAACCAATCACTTTTCGAGCAAAAAGGTCGATGACTACCGCTAAATACATCCAACGATTTCCCGTCCAAATATAGGTCACGTCACCCACCCAGACTTCATTTGGTGCCGTGACAGCAAACTGACGATCTAAGTGATTCGGGATTTCAATATGCTCTTGTGAGGCTTTACGGTAACGATGTTTTGGTACTTGGCAACTTACTAATCCCAACGTTTTCATCAGCTTTGCTGCTCGGTAACGACTCAGACTCACGCCTTGGTTTGTTACAATATCGGCAATGGTTCTTGCTCCCGCAGAACCATTGCTTGCCGCATAAGCTTCGCTAATCAAACTGCGAAGTTTTACGGTTTCCGCCTTTATTTCTGTTGGCCGTTTCAGCCAATAGTTATAACTGCTTCGATGAACATTGAAGACTTCGCATAATGTTTTTATGCTGTGGCTCTGCTTGAGTTTCTTGATCATCAAGAATTGTTCAGTGAGTCCGACATCAAGAGAGCCGTGGCTTTTTTTAATATTTCATTATGCTCTTCAAGACGAGCTAGCTTCTTTTTTAATTCACGAATTTCAATTTGCTCAGGTGTGATAGGTGACGCTTTAGGTGCTTTCCCTTGGCGCTCTTGTTTTAATTGGCGAACCCACTTATCCATCGTAGATTTACCTACATTCATGGCTTGAGCCGCTTCAGTCACCGAGTAGTTTTGATCGAGCACTAACTGTGCCGCTTCCAGTTTGAATTCGGCACTAAATAGCCGTCTTGTACGTTTTGTCATAATGTCACCTATTAACTTATGAGATGATGATATCACCTCTAACTAAGTGACCAAATTCACCATACCACTACAACCCTTAGATTTTACATCCTGAATCCTAAGCCAAGGTTTATAGTTAGCATCTTGGCCTATACCGTATTTGTTCTTTAAGTGCCGTTGATAATCATCCAACGATTCAATTTTTCGACCATGTCCCATGTTAAATCCAATAAAGCTCACTTAAGCTAATCATAGTAAGCAGAGCCACTACGGGCAAACTTTAGTGCTTACGGGCAAACTTTATTGTCTCTTCACAGTACTACACCCATTGACCCGCAACATAGCCGCTTGACCAAGCCCATTGGAAATTATACCCACCGAGCCAGCCCGTCACGTCCATCACTTCACCGACAAAAAATAAACCGGGTACGGTTTTGCATTCCATGGTTTTAGAAGACAGCCAGTCGGTATCCACACCACCTAAGGTCACTTCCGCAGTGCGATACCCTTCCGTTCCGTTAGGGACAATTTGCCACTCTTGCAAGGCTTGCGCCGTTTGTTTCAGCACAGTAGGGGTTAGCTGTTTCATCGGTTTATCGACCAATAAACCACGCTCAATGAGCACTTCAACCAAACGCTTAGGCAATAAGCGCGACAAGGTCGTTTTTAACGTTTGATTAGGGTGCTGTTCACGAGCCTCGGCCAAAACATCATCGACATCCACATTGGGCAATAAGTTAATGCTCAGAGTTTGGCCTGGCTGCCAATAAGAGGAAATTTGCAGCACCGCAGGCCCTGATAGGCCGCGATGAGTAAACAGCAAGGCTTCTTTAAAACTGGTGCCACAGGGGGCGTGGATCTCAACCGGCAGCGCAATTCCTGACAGCTCAGCCAAGGCCTCTTTATCGGCAACATGCAGAGTAAATGGCACCAAACCCGCACAGGTTGGCAATACAGGAATCGCAAATTGCTCCGCCACTTTATAGCCAAACGGGGTGGCCCCTAATTTAGGCATTGACAATCCTCCAGTGGCAATCACCAGCGATTGACACTGCCAAGTGCCTTGTGAGGTTTGCAGTACAAAGCCGTCCGCGGTTTGACTAATGGTTTGGATATCAACTTGATAGCGCTGCTTCAGCGTTGGCTGATCGCACTCGGCCAGTAATAGGTTAACAATCTCTTTCGCTGAATCGACACAAAACAGCTGGCCATGTTCACGCTCTTCAAATTCAATCCCGTGTTTACTGACCAGTGAGATAAAATCCCAGTTGCTGTACTGGGATAACGCTGATTTTACGAAATGTGGATTACGGCACAAGTAGTTCGCTGCCGAGACATCGTAATTGGTAAAATTACATCGCCCGCCACCGGAAATTAAAATTTTCCGGCCCGGTTTTTTGGCGTGATCCATCACTAATACTTGACGACCACGCTGCGCCGCTTGCGCCGCACACATTAACCCTGCGGCACCAGCACCAATGACAATCACGTCTACTTGTTCACTCATCCACTACTCTCACGGGAATAAAAAAAGGATGTGCGACCAGCACATCCTTACTAGGGTGACTATTCTAACGATAAACGTCTGGCTTGCCAATCCATCCCCTTAGAGAACAAAAGCTGCCAATGAGGTCACCATAACTAAAGCACAGCACAATACAAAGAGCTCTCTTACTCGGGAACATTTTCCGGTAAAGACGGGATCATGATGGTGGTGATACTCTTTGCTCTTCAGGTAATGATACAAACGAACTTGCTTGGTCACGTTACCTTGAGTGCTAAAGAATCCTCGTCCATCTACTTGTTGGTACAACAATGGATGAGCTTCACGCATGATATAAATGAGCGAACGTAACGCGGTTAAGTATCTAGCGATATTAATGCCCGTCACTATCATGAGCCCAAGTAAAATAGTATCTCCACTGATCATCTTTCCTCCCTACATCTCATGTAAGCATGCCCAGAAAAAAAGACGACCACTTGCGCTTCAGTTTTTCTTTTTGCTGAAGTTACTCAGCAGGGGCACCCATTACCGACGATGAGCTTGTTTTGGCTAATGCTGCTAGATCTTTATCGATAAAGAACAACGCTTTTCCATCTTCGCCGACCAGTTCTAGCTTGTCTAAAATCCCTTTAAACAACTTCTCTTCTTCATGTTGCTCCGCCACATACCACTGAAGGAAGTTAAACGTTGAGTAATCTTGTGCGGTAAACGCAACATGAGCCAGTTTGTTGATCTTTTGGGTAATCATCTGTTCGTGTTCATAAGTTTCACGAAACACTTCCCCTAAGCTGGCAAAATCATGTTTCGGTGCAGCAATCGCACCAAGGATTGGCATTGCGCCAGTTTCACTCACGTAAGTGAACAGACGCTGCATGTGCTGCATTTCTTCTACGGCATGAACCCGTAAAAATTCAGCAGCACCTTCAAATCCTTTGTCTTCACACCAAGCACTCATTTGTAAGTATAGATTGGATGAAAAAAATTCGAGATTAATTTGCTCATTCAAATGATCAATCATGGCAGGTGAAAGCATCGATGACTCCTAATGGTTTGGTCTATGACTCTGATCACTATACCATGATCCCGCTTTATTGCGCTTTTACCATTACGAGTGACGATAGATATGAGATCACTTTAGCAAAAATGTCTTGCTCAAAGTGCTAACCTAATCATGTCATCAGCAAGGAGAGAGCATAATGAGTTATCAACATATTTTGGTTGCGGTCGATCTGTCGGAAGACAGCAAACTCTTGATCGATAAAGCCGTCGCACTGGCCAAGCCGCTGAATGCGGAGATCTCTTTTATTCATATCGATGTCAATTATGCTGAACTGTATACGGGATTGATTGATATTAACTTAGCGGAAACCCAGCACCACTCGATGGAAACAGCACAAAAACAGTTACAAGAATTGGCCACTTACGCCAATTACCCGATTAAGCACACCTTAGTCGGCAGTGGCGATTTGAGTAATGAGCTGTGTGATACCATTGGCGAGTTCAATATTGATCTCGTGGTGTGTGGCCATCATCAAGACTTCTGGAGTAAGATCCTTTCCTCCACTCGTCAGCTGATCAACTGCTCACCTGTGGACATGTTGGTAGTACCACTCAACGACTGACGAGCCTTAAAAACTCAGCTACACTGCAGACACGTTTTATCCATGATTACATCTTATGCTTTACTTATCTGCGGTGACCCTACTTTGGGCCTTCTCATTCAGCTTGATTGGCGTTTATCTTGCCGGTCAAGTTGATGCTTGGTTTTCCGTTTGGATGCGAGTGGCCCTTGCTAGTCTTGTTTTTTTACCTTTCTTAAAAATCAAACAGGTACCATGGCCTCTGATCGCTAAGTTAATGGCGATTGGTGGCATTCAGTTAGGTTTAATGTACTGCTTTTATTACCAGTCCTTTTTGTTACTTTCTGTCCCTGAAGTACTGCTGTTTACCATCTTTACGCCGATTTATGTCACGCTCATTTATGACGGGTTGAAAGGACGCTTCTCTCCTTGGTATTTATTAACCGCCGCCATTGCCGTGCTCGGTACAGCATTTATTCAATTCTCAGGGATCAATGAACATTTTTTAAGTGGCTTTTTAGTCGTGCAAGGGGCCAACCTCTGTTTTGCACTGGGCCAAGTTGGCTATAAATATGTCATGGAAAAAGAGCCCGTTCAGTTATCACAACATACCGTATTTGGTTATTTTTATCTCGGCGCGTTAGTGGTAGCGAGCGTGGCTTTCTTACTCTTAGGAAATACGGAGAAACTCCCCACCAACACATTGCAATGGAGTGTCCTAATTTATCTTGGTCTTATCGCTTCAGGACTTGGCTATTTTGCTTGGAACAAGGGCGCTTGTCTGGTGAATGCGGGGGCATTAGCGATCATGAATAACGCGTTAGTGCCAGCAGGATTAGTGGTGAATATCGTGATTTGGAACCGAGAGGCGGATCTGTTGCGCTTATCGGTGGGCGGCGCGATTATTTTGCTGTCATTATGGGTAAACGAAACTTGGGTGAAACGTCGAGTCGCGACACAATATGCGGCCACTCTCAGCAAATAAACCGCAAAAAGCGCAGAACGAACCAGTCAGTCTGCGCTAATCAATACGGCGGGAAACCTGCCCGATAGAAGATTTAATGAACTTGAGCCAACTGAAGTACCGGATTAGCAGGATGAACCGGCAACTGAGCAAATTTTGCGTTTATGGCATGTTGTTTTTTGAGTAATTTACGCTGCTTTTTTAATACTTTGGCTAATTTTTTCTGATACTTCTTCTGCTTTTTCAGCGTTTTTTTATTCGGTGTTAAAACCGTATTTTCAACCTGACCGGATACCGACGCCGCTACGGTTTGACTCTGCTTAACCGTTTTTAGTAATGGCTGTGGCTTGCACAAAGCCCCTTTTTCAGCAGAGCTACGAGCGCACGAACCACAAACGTAATTGGTTTGCGCCACTAAACGATGAATGTCTCCTAGTGAAGCACGAATATCATGACGATTTAATTTACATAAGCGCTTTACCATAAGAAATACAACTCCGACTAATAATGCTAATAATTCGCAGTTAGATATAACGCGAACCATTGACGAAGGCAAGGCGATTTTTTCTCCAATCTACCGATTATTTGCTTGCATGGCGGCAAGTACATAAACATCAAAGCGATTTTTTTTGGTTTCAATCGCCATACTCGGTTTTTGTTCCGCTAACCAAGGAGCGTAATCCGGCCGTTTGACCACTACCCGCTGACTGGCTAATTGCAATGCGGGAGCCAGTAGCTCATCAGCATCATGATCCGCGCCAACCAGAGATTGAAAAACTCGCATCTCTTTTTTAACGAGTGCGGTTTTTTTCTTATGTTCTGGATGTGGATACATAGGATCTAGATACACCACATCCGGTTGCTCAAACTGACTGTCGAGAGCTAAATGCAGCAAAGCCGCATGACTCGATGCATGGAGCAGCGTTACCCGCTGACTGACCCACGGACCAATTTCATGGTCTTGTTTGGCGCGGGCTAACCCATCGTCAAGCAAAGCCGCCACCACAGGATGACGCTCGACCATTTGTACTCGACAACCTAATGAAGCGAGAACGAAAGCATCTCGACCTAAGCCAGCGGTTGCATCTAATACCGTCGGGACCATACCTTTATTTAACCCAACCGCTTTGGCTATCGACTGCCCTTTACCGCCACCAAACTTGCGTCGATGAGCGACAGCACCGGTTACCCAATCGACGTAGATCGCGCCCAACTTTGGCTCATCCGTTTTACGTAGCTCTAAACGCTGCTCAGTCAACACCAAGGCAAAGACACTTTCGTTACTATGGGTCAGTTGCCAGCGCTGCGCCAGTTGCTCAAGCTCTGACGAGCGCTGTGGGGCTTCACATATCAGTTGTAGCTGCAAAGGGTCACTCCAGAGAGAAAAAACAGCGCTCAGTGTAGCGAATTTTCAACGGAACCGCGATATTTTCACAAGTCCGCTCGTTCCGCTTAAGGCGTTGAATCAAACCACAGTTGGCAGCAACGGTAAATAATGCTATATCCAACAGAGCTGATGCTGTAGGCCAACCTATTTAGCTCATACAATAAGTCGGATAATCATAGCGCTACCGCTTCAACCCAAAGGGTCTATCAACGGCAGATGGCCCATCGCCTAACGCTGAATTTAGGAATGGATATGCAAACCGCTTCAACAAAATTAGATGATTTAGATCGCGCCATTTTAAAAATTTTAATGGATGACGCACGCACCCCTTACGCTGAGATGGCCAAACAATTTTCGGTCAGTCCCGCCACGATTCATGTGCGAATCGAGAAAATGAAAGCGGCCGAGGTTATCCAAGGCACTGAAGTAGTAGTCAATACCAAAAAACTCGGTTACGACGTGTGTTGTTTCATTGGCATTAATCTTAACGCTGCTCGTGATTATCACTCTGCGCTGGCTAAGTTGAATGCGTTAGAAGAAGTGGTTGAAGCTTACTACACGACGGGCGCTTACAATATTTTTGTCAAATTAATGTGTAAATCGATTGAAGAGCTACAGTATGTATTGATCGATAAGCTACAAGCGATTGATGAAGTGCAATCGACCGAAACCTTAATCTCGTTGCAAAACCCGATTAATCGCAACGTCAATCCTTAAAACGCAATCACCCCAACCTGAACGATTGGGGTGATTGATGATAAACGGTGCTGATGTTTATTTATTGAGGTAGTTCAACAGATCTTGCGCAGAAATGCCTTGCTCAGAAAGTTGCTTGGCCAGCAATTCCACTTGCTCTCCCTTGCGAGCCTCAATGACCTGTTCAAATTGATAAACCAAGTCACGCAATACAGGAACCGGTACTTGCTTAGCTGCACTACGAATACGTTCACTACTTTGGTTACCCAGTTCATTGAGCAACTTGCCAAACATCACTTTTTCCGGTGATTCATCCAGCTGTTCCCAAATGCGAGCCATTTCATAAGTGGTCATTGACATCGTATCGTATTCCAAAAATATCGTTCAAAAGTAAGAGTGAACAATATACACATCTTCCACCCTTTAGAAAATAGCTAACCCGTCTATTTTCAGGCCAAACATGGCATGTTCTGAGCGCCTATGTTTTAGCGTACCCGATAACTATTAAGAATTGAGCGCCCATTGATGCCAACGACGACCAACTTTTGAAAACAAAATGATCAGTGCCGGAGCCACCAACCACATATGCAAAGCTATCAAGATTTGTGGTTCAAAACTTAAACGCTGTAGTGTACCAACCAGTAAACCTGAACCACTCATTTGGAATAATCCTAATAAAGCGGCTGCGGTACCCGCTCGGTCACCAAACGGAGCTAACGCTTTTCCTGCTGCTGCACCGAGAATCCATGCAAAGCCTATTGATGAAATAAAGATTGGCAACATAAATGCTAATGCAGTGGCAACCTCAGCTAACATCACCATCACGCTACCACCCACCAGCAGGGCGATAATTCCCAACACCAACGTGCGATGCGTACCAACCCGATCCATCACTTTCGGAGCCGACAAACAAGCGATAATATTCACTAACGCATTAATTCCAAACCAAAAAGTAAACTGGTTCATACTCAGGCCTAAACGATCCATCAGTATTAAAGGCGCAGAAACGACATAAGCAAGGATCACAGCCATCGCGAGCATACATAACGACGCATGAAACAAAAACGAAGGGGTTTTTAATACTGACCAGTAACGAGACCAAGCAAAGTAAGCTTGCTTTTCGGTCGTGGGGTTGGTTTCTTTCATACTAAACAGGATCAGCAACCCAATCGTCATCGCAAAACCTGCCATAAAACTAAAATTAGCGCGCCAGCCGAATTGCTGGGTTAACCAACTACCCAAAATAGGCGCCAGTGCCGGAATAAAACAGATCGCACCATTTAAGTAGCTGATCATTTTTCCACTGCGTTCTGGGCCAAAAAGATCGCGAACTGTTGCAAAGGCTGCTACCGATGTCGCGCACGCACCTAAGCCTTGTAACAACCGAGCAATCAGCATCCATTCAATACTTTGTGCACTCCACGCCAATAAAGCGCTCAAGGTATAAATGCTGATTCCAACTAATGCAACAGTTCGACGTCCATATTTATCTGCGAGGGGTCCAGCGAACAGTTGTCCGACGCCCATCGCAAATAAAAACCAAGTGATCGTATCTTGTGCTAATGCATGTTCCACGTGAAACGTTTGGGCAATTTTCGGTAAAGCAGGTAAATAAATATCAATCGCCAAAGGGCTAAACAGCACTAACAGGGTCAGTAGCACCATTTGCAAGCGACTTGGTGTCGGTAAAGCAGTCACGTTCACGGAAGTATTCCACATCAATAAGGGTATAAATTAAGAGGTATTATCATAACGGCAAACAGATATGAATAGAAATGGCGTATAATCATCACCATTATTCCAAAATGGAAAAACAGATGAAGATTGAAAGCTTAGCGCGCCTCGACCTCAATTTATTGGTTTGTTTAAAAGTATTGATCGAAGAGCTCAGCGTGACCCGTACTGCAAGTCGACTCTGTCTTAGTCAATCGGCAGTCAGTAAATCACTGGCCAAATTGCGTATTCAATTTGATGATCCGCTGTTTATTCGTCACTCATATGGATTAAAACCCACACCTAAAGCCTTATTTCTTAAACCTAAATTGGATATTTTGGTCAATCAGTTAGAGTTAATTAACCAGCCGGAAGTGTTTGATCCCCAATCGAGTGAATATCGCTTTCACATTGCGGCGGTAGAAAGTGTGTACTCGCTAATTCTGCCCCACTTCTTACCGGCTATTTTTAGTCAGGGACCGAAACTGAATATCAGTACTCATGCGTGGAGCGATCAAACCTTCAAAAAATTACAACTCGGCGAATTAGATTTAGGGATCACAGGCAAAGACATTGATATTAATGATGCACGCCTAACCATGCTGCCTCCGAAAGACATTTGTGAGCAGGAAGTTTTTCGCGATACCCAGATGTGTGCCGTTCGCCAAGATCATCCCGTATTGCAACGTACATGGAATTTGGATAGTTACCTCTCTTTACGCCACGTTCAAGTGCGTTGTGATGGCAACGATCGTTGGTTACTCGACTATCGACTCGCTGATGTCGGCTTAGAACGAGACATTGCTATCACAGTACCCGATTTTAATAGTGCTGCTAGCTTATGCACTTATACTGACTTTGTGTTTACCGCCCCGCGACACTTTACTTACATGATTGCTCGGCAGATGAATCTGGTGGTCCTCCCCATCCCATTAGAATTTCCACCGATGGCTTACACACTCTTTTGGCACCGTGATCGAGAAGACGACCCTGCGCTCAGTTGGTTACGACAAATTATCGACAGCAAAACGACCCATCTTCGCCAACACGGTTATGGTGCTGAATAGCGAGCGGAGATAAGCTCAGAAAGCGAACCAATTAAGGCTTACCTAATGAGCGAAATCAGACAGATTTGCACCCCTATAGCAAAAGAGGTAGCTTATATTATCTCTGGCTTTCACTCGCCATGAGCCTTTATCAAGGACCGTTAACAAGGATTACCCTCATGTCACACCCCATTGCTCAACGTATTACTGAACTGCGCCATTGGCTGATTCAACAAGGCTTAGATGCCCTGATTGTCCCTCATGAAGATGAGTATCTCGGTGAATACGTACCGATTCAAAACGAACGCTTAGAGTGGGTTACTGGCTTTACTGGCTCGGCCGGTGCCGCCGTGATCACACACGATAATGCCGCTATCTTCGCCGATGGCCGCTATACAGTGCAGGTACCTAAGCAAGTACCTGGCGACATTTTTCAATATCGCCATTTAATTGAAGAGCCTTATTTGCAATGGATCACCGAACAGCTCCCTAAAGGCAGTAAAATCGGTTATGACCCAAAAATGCATCGAGCAAGCTGGTTAACCAGCGCTCAACAACGGTTAGCTGGTGAATATACACTAGTGGCAATAACCGAAAACCCGATTGATTGCTTGTGGCATGATCGCCCAGCACCAGTGACCTCGGCCATGCGCTTGATGTCCGTGGATCAAGTAGGGATAGATTGTCAGACAAAACGCGAATCCATTGCGAATCTATTGCAGGCTAAAAAAGCCGACTGCGCAATTCTTACTGAGCTGGATTCCATTTGCTGGCTATTAAATATTCGTGGACTCGATGTGGCTCGCCTGCCGGTTTTGCTATCACACGCGATCATTCATGCTGATGCGAGCGTTGATTTTTTCTTCGACCCAGCACGTTTAGCGAGCGGCTTTAATCAACACGTCGGCTCAAGCGTACGTGTCCATCATCCGGACCACTTACCATCCAGATTAGAACAACTTACTGGCCGCACAGTGATGCTCGACCCGAACACCAGTAATGCGTGGTTTACGCTGGTATTACAAAATGCTGGCGCCAAGCTGATCAATGATAGCGATCCATGCTTACTGCCCAAAGCGGCCAAAAACCCAACGGAAGTGGCAGGAATGAAAGCCTGTCATATCCGTGATGGCGTGGCGATGAGTAAATTTCTCTCTTGGCTAGACCATGAGGTCGCCGCTGGTCGTCTCTACAATGAAGCCCAGTTAGCCGACCAACTTTACGCTTTCCGCGCTCAAGACCCAACACTGGCCGATCTTAGCTTTGATACGATTTCTGCCGCTGGCAGTAATGCGGCAATGTGTCACTATAATCACCTCAATCAGCCGCAGCCCGGTGAGCTTAGTTTAAATAGTTTGTACTTAGTTGATTCAGGCGGTCAATATCTCGACGGTACTACCGATATCACGCGTACCATTGCGATTGGTCAGCCAAGCGCAGAGATGAAACACCAGTTTACGCTCGTGCTTAAAGGGCATATCGCCTTAGCTCAAGCTCGCTTTCCAGCAGGGACTTGCGGCCATCAACTGGATGCGCTTGCACGCCAATATTTATGGGCCGAAGGCTACGATTACGATCACGGTACAGGCCATGGTGTCGGACACTTTTTAAGTGTCCATGAAGGGCCACAACGGATCAGCAAAGTCCATAACCCCGTCGCTTTACGTCCTGGTATGGTGCTGTCTAACGAGCCTGGTTATTACCGAGCTGACGAGTTTGGCATTCGGATTGAAAATCTTGAGTTAGTGGTTGAGATCCCAACCCAAGGGGATAAAAACATGCTTGGCTTTGAAGCGCTGACTCGTTGCCCAATCGATACCAGAGTGATTGATTTTAGCCTGTTAGCCGCGCATGAGATTGCTTGGCTTAATGACTACCACCAGAAGGTGTGGCGCGACATTAGCCCACTGGTCGAGGGCGAGGTGAAACTCTGGTTAGAAAAAGCCACTCAGCCAATCACTCTATAAGCGGATAAATCCGAGTGTAAACCAGTCTGAACGCTGAAACCAACCACTCTGGTTACACCAATTTGCTTCGTGTTCTATTCTCTCGGCTAAGCTTTCATTTTAATCCCTTAACCTCTTGGTTAAGGGATTTTTTATACTCAACTCATCTCTTATCTATCGCCAAACAACGTGGAGTACAGCTTCAAGTAGGATGGATATAAACACTTCAATAGACTAAAACACCTCTAATTATTAATAAAAATTCAACAATCAAAAAAATAAAATAACTATCTGATTTAAAGGTAAAAATAAAACCAACACTTACCAAATCCTCATGCAAAACAAAAATAATAGTTTGAGATCTAACGATTATTTGAGTAAAGTTATTGTTAACTAATCGTTCAATTAAAGATAACAGGGAGTGTTAATGCCTAAGGTTGGAATGCCTGACATACGAAAGCCACAACTCGTACAGGCCACCATGACGGTGATTGAACAAGTTGGATTACACGCTGCTAGCATTGCCTTGATCAGCCGCCAAGCTGGGGTATCAACCGGGATCATTAATCATTATTTTGGTGGTAAGCACGGCTTATTAGAAGAAACCATGCGCGTTATCCTTCGTGAGCACTCACTCACCGTGACGAATGCGTTAAGCAAACTCAAAAAGGACGCTCATCAAGCGCGAATTAATGCCATCGTGCAAGCCAATTTCGCCGGCTTTCAAACCCAAAGTCACGTCGTCAAAACTTGGTTAGCCTTCTGGTCATATTCGATGCATGACCCACAACTCAACCGTTTACAACGGGTGAATGAAAAACGGCTAATTTCTCATTTACACATTGAACTCAAAGCATTACTCCCCAAAGCTCATGCCCAACGAGTTGCGCAGGGCATCGCAGCTCTAATCGATGGTTTCTGGCTACGTGGTGCGCTTAATCCCAACGGGATTAATGCCGACCAAGCGCAGCACTTAATTAACGATTACTTACAACAACAACTCGCTCAACATGTAGCACTTACTCAATAGGTCTTTATATGGAAATCGCTTCACTTTATATCGATGGCGTGCTTTGCTATGCGTCATCGGGAGAAACTTTCACCAGCTACAACCCCGCAACCGGAGAGCCACTGGCCATTTTAGGTCAAGCTAGCACCAGCGACGTGCAAGCGGCGATTGATTCCGCTCAACGAGGATTTGCGATTTGGTCAGCCATGACCGCGACCGAGCGTAGCCGAATTTTGTTAAAGGCTGTCGCCATCCTCCGTGAACGTAACGATGAGCTAGCCAAACTCGAAGTCCAAGATACCGGCAAACCGATTCAAGAAGCGCTTGCCGTTGACATCACCACGGGCGCCGATGTGATCGAGTACTTTGCCGGTCTCGCCCCAACGCTGCAGGGTGAGCAGCAACCACTCTCAAACAGCCAGTTTTTTTACACCCGTAAAGAGCCTCTAGGAATTTGCGCTGGAATTGGCGCCTGGAACTATCCAATCCAAATTGCGATGTGGAAATCAGCGCCTACTTTAGCAGCAGGTAATGCAATGATTTTTAAGCCATCAGAAGAAACGCCGCTCAGCGTACTCAAACTGGCCGAAATTTTTACACAAGCCGGTTTACCTGATGGCGTGTTTAACGTAGTGCAAGGAGATGCCCGAGTGGGACAAATGCTCACCGCTCACCCTGAGATAGCCAAAGTGTCTTTCACTGGGGAAAGTGGAACCGGTAAAGCGGTGATGGCCGATAGCGCGAAAACGTTAAAATCAGTGACCATGGAGCTGGGCGGTAAATCCCCCTTGATCATTTTTGATGATGCTAAGCTCGACCAAGCCGTCTCAGCGGCGATGACCGCTAACTTCTATACCCAAGGCGAAGTGTGTACTCACGGCACTCGAGTGTTTGTGCATCAATCCATTTACCCAGCGTTTATTGAACAACTCAAAGCACGCACAGAAGCTCTGGTTGTTGGCGATCCGATGGATCCAAATACTCAAGTAGGTTCGCTGATCTCTCAACAACATTTTGACAAAGTGCTGTCAGCGATAGATAGCGCCAAACAAAGTGGAGCTACCCTGCTCACCGGCGGAAAAGCGGTCACGGAAGGTTCATGCGCTAAGGGTTACTTTGTTGCTCCCACAGTGTTTGTCGATTGTGACGATGAAATGGCCTTTGTCCAACAAGAGATCTTTGGCCCAGTAATGGCGGTGCTGAGCTTTACGGATGAACAAGAAGTCATTCAACGTGCCAACAATACAGACTATGGCTTAGCCGCTGGGGTGTTTACCCAAAACCTAGCGCGTGCTCATCGTGTTATCCACCAGCTACAAGCCGGTATTTGCTGGATCAATACATGGGGTGACTCTCCAGCGCAAATGCCTGTCGGTGGTTACAAACTATCGGGAGTGGGAAGAGAAAATGGTATCGAAACTTTAACTCACTATACCCAAACCAAAAGCGTGTTAATCGAACTCGATGACTTCGTCGGCCCTTATGCTTAAGGAGTGATCATGAAACAGCATTATGACTATATTATTATCGGTGCCGGCTCGGCCGGCTGTGTGTTAGCCGATAGATTAAGTGAAAATCCAGATAACTCGGTGTTATTACTTGAAGCTGGCGGCAGTGATAAAAGCATTTTTATTCAAATGCCAACCGCCCTATCTTACCCGATGAACAGCGCCAAATACGCTTGGCAATTTGAATCTCTCGCTGAGCCCGGACTTGATGGTCGAAAACTACATTGTCCACGCGGCAAAGTCTTAGGAGGCAGCTCTTCCATCAACGGCATGGTTTATGTCAGAGGCCATGCTTGTGACTTTGATGAATGGCAACAGCACGGTGCACAAGGCTGGGATTACGCCTCATGTTTACCCTACTTCAAACGTGCCGAATCATGGAGTCAAGGAGCAGATACCTATCGAGGCGGTGACGGCCCAGTCGCTACCTGCAACGGTAACGAAATGACGCTCAACCCACTTTACCAAGCTTTTATTGAAGCTGGTGAACAAGCTGGCTACCCGAAAACCGACGATTACAATGGCTACCAACAAGAAGGTTTTGGGCCAATGCATATGACGGTTAATAACGGAGTGCGCGCTTCAACCTCCAATGCCTATTTAAAACGTGCTTTAGCTCGACCTAACTTAACCCTGCTTAAAGGCGTACTGACGCGTAAAGTACTACTCAAAGATAAACGCGCGATTGGCGTCGAATTTGAAAAAGGCGGCCAAACCCAAGTGGCGTTTGCTAATCAAGAGGTCATTTCCAGCGCTGGCTCAATTGGTTCCGTACAATTACTGCAATTATCGGGGATTGGCCCTCGTGATGTATTAGAGAGTGCTGGCATTAAAGTGCAACACCAACTACCCGGCGTGGGTGAAAACCTGCAAGATCACTTAGAAGTTTATTTTCAGTATCGCTGCCAACAACCGATCACGTTAAACAGCAAACTCGGTTTAATCAGCAAAGGGATGATCGGCACCCAGTGGATCTTGACTAAACAAGGCCTAGGGGCAACCAACCATTTTGAATCTTGTGGCTTTATTCGCTCACGCGCCGGACTCAAATGGCCAAATATTCAATACCACTTTTTACCAGCCGCGATGCGTTACGATGGCCAAACCGCGTTTGATGGTCATGGTTTTCAAGTGCATGTTGGTCCCAATAAACCACACAGTCGCGGCCGGGTTTGGATTCGCTCCAGCGATCCAAAGCAAAAGCCAGCGATTCTGTTCCGTTATTTATCACACCAACAAGATATTCAAGATTGGCGAGATTGCATTCGCTTAACCCGTGAGTTACTCGCGCAGCCCGCATTAGATGACTATCGTGGTGAAGAGATTCAACCCGGTTTATCCATTAGCAGCGATGAAGCGATTGATAATTGGGTTAAACAAAATGTTGAGAGTGCCTATCACCCCTCTTGTAGCTGCAAAATGGGCTCAGCTGACGATGCCATGGCTGTAGTGGATAACCAGTGCCGAGTGTTTGGTATTCAAGGGCTAAGAGTTGTCGATTCCTCGATCTTCCCCACCATACCGAACGGTAATTTGAATGCTCCGACAATCATGGTTGCCGAACGTGCCGCTGATATGATCCTCAATAAATCGCTGTTACCTGCTGAATCCGCGCCTGTGTGGATTGCAGACAGTTGGCATAATAAACAGCGTAGCCGAGCAGCCATTCGACCAATGGAACGCTCAACTTCTCAGGAAAATAGTTCAATGACAAGGAAACATTATGCTTAAAATGACCACCTATCTCTCCGTCGCTGCATTATCATTCAATGCTTATGCTAACCAATGTCAAACGGTTCGCTTCGCCGATGTCGGCTGGACAGATATTACCGCCACCACCGCCGTAGCAAGTGAAATCCTGCAAGGACTCGGTTATCAGACTCGCACTCAATTACTCTCCGTACCCGTGACCTACTCTTCGATGGCTAATGGAGATATTGACGTATTCCTTGGCAACTGGATGCCAACCATGGAAGCCGACATCGCCCGTTACCGTGAAGCAGGGACCGTTGAAACCGTACGTGCTAACCTAGAAGGCGCAAAGTATACCCTAGCCGTCCCTCAGTATGTCTATGATGCAGGCATTACCTCTTTTGCCGATCTCGCCAAACACAGTGATAAATTCCGTAATCGAATCCTTGGCTTAGAGCCTGGCAATGACGGCAACCGCACCTTGCTGTCTATGATTGAAGATGACGCCTATGGCCTCGGTGAGTTTTCGATTGTTGAATCGAGCGAAGCGGGCATGCTCTCACAAATTCAACGCTCTGTACGTCGTCAACAATGGGTGGCTTTTCTTGGCTGGGAACCACATCCAATGAATACTATGGTTGATATGGTTTATTTAAGTGGTGGTGATGATTACTTTGGTCCTAATTACGGTGGCGCTAGTGTTCACACTAACGTGCGTCAAAACTACCTTAATGAATGTGAAAACGTTGGTAATTTCTTAACTAACCTCGTCTTTAGCTTAGAAAGTGAGAATAAGTTAATGGATGCTATCCTCAACCAAAATCAATCCCCTGAACAAGCGGCTCAGCAATGGCTACAAGCGAATCCTGAAACGCTAAGCCGCTGGCTCGACAATGTAACCACCATTGACGGCCAACCAGCTCTTGCCGCTGTAAACCTATATTTATCTCGCTAATTTTTACCCCTCGCGTGGCGATAGCTTCACCGCCATCGCCAAGTGAATAAGGAACTATGCTTATGATTACTGAACACAAAATTCCTCTCGGACAATGGATGGAGTCGTTTGTTGACTGGCTGACTATTCATGGAGAACGATTTTTTGATGTGATCGCTTTTGTATTAGAAAGTAGTATTTTATTGTTAATTGATCTATTTAAAGCCATGCCACCAGCCGCTCCCATTTTGATCACGGCCGCTTTGGCTTGGTGGCTACATCGCAGCTTCTCTCTGGTCATTTTCATCATTGCTTCATTACTACTGATTCTTAACCTTGGCTACTGGCAAGAAATGCTGGAAACCTTTGTTTTGGTGTTTGCCGCAACAACGATTTCCGTATTAATTGGCGTACCAATTGGTATTATGGCTGCTCATCGAGCTTGGCTATACACCCTATTGAGACCGATTCTTGATTTGATGCAAACCGTACCAACGTTTGTCTACCTGATCCCGACCCTAGTTTTATTCGGTCTTGGCATTGTGCCGGGGCTGATCTCAACGATTATTTTTGCCATTGCCGCCCCGATTCGTCTGACCTATTTAGGAGTAACCCGAGTTCCAGAAGAGCTGCTTGAAGCAGGGAAAGCTTTTGGCGCTAGCAAAATGAAGCTGTTGTTTAAAGTCGAACTTCCCGCCGCTTTACCCAGTATCATGGCCGGTATCACCCAATGTATTATGCTTTCGCTCTCAATGGTGGTCATCGCAGCCTTAGTCGGTGCCGATGGTCTTGGTAAACCCGTCATTCGCGCCCTCAATACGGTTAATATTTCCCAAGGCTTTGAAGCCGGTCTCGCCATTGTATTGGTTGCCATCATTCTTGACCGTTTATGTAAGACGCCGCAACGTAAGGAAAACAGCTAATGAATGCGATCACGATACGTAACCTTGATGTCGTCTTTGGCGACAATCCCCAACCTGCATTGGATTTACTCGATCAAGGCAAGTCACGCCAAGAAATTAATGCTGCAACCGGCACTGTGGTTGGCGTGAATAACGTGAGCCTTGATGTTGAACAAGGTGAAATTTGCGTACTCATGGGGCTGTCCGGTTCCGGTAAATCAAGCTTGCTACGCGCTATTAATGGCTTAAATTCGGTGTCTCGTGGTTCGCTACAAGTTCAAGATGGCCAACAGTCCATTAATCTGGCCGATTGTAATCAAACCAGCCTCCGTCAACTGAGAATGCACAAAGTCTCAATGGTGTTTCAAAAGTTTGCTTTAATGCCATGGTTAACCGTGCTGGATAACGTCGCTTTTGGTTTAGAAATGCAGGGCGTTGGTAAAAAACAACGTCGCCAGCAAGCCAGAGAAAAGCTACAAATGGTTGATCTACAAGAGTGGGAAGATAAATACCCACATGAACTCTCAGGCGGAATGCAGCAAAGGGTTGGACTCGCCCGAGCCTTTGCCATAGACAGCGACATACTATTAATGGATGAGCCTTTCTCTGCTCTTGATCCTTTAATTCGTAGTCAGCTACAAGATGAGCTATTAAGCTTACAGAAGAAACTCAATAAAACCATCGTCTTTGTCAGCCATGATCTCGATGAAGCGTTAAAAATCGGCACCCATATTGCCATTATGGAATCAGGAGAGCTGATCCAACATGGCACACCGGAAGAGATTGTATTAACCCCTACCAATCAATACGTCAAAGATTTCGTCGCTCATACCAATCCATTGAATGTACTGAAAGGTCGTTCGTTAATGAAAGACGCATCCTCTTTCAGTCAAGATCAACAACGCTGGCAAGTTTGCTCGCAACGTGATTTATGGTTAGAACATAAGGAACAAGGTTGGCAGTTAACTGGCACTAATCATCAACCCCCCTCATTACAGCTGATGACTTGGCAATCGGGGATGCCAACCACGGAACTAAACTCGACCACTTTAGTGATGACCAGTCCTGAAATAAGTATGCGTGATGCGATAGAGATCCGTTACAAAACCGGCCTACCTATCCTACTCATCGATAAGCAGCAACTTGTTGGCACGCTAAATGACGATGATTTCTATCACGCGCTATTAGGTAAATATCATCAAGCCGCTTAATCGCTTTGTGACTCATCGCTATCAGTTAACAGGCTTGCTTATCTAATAGCTAATAAAAAGCACCAAGACCATTATTCTTTGTCTTGGTGCTTTATCCACACTGCTCAACAATCATCACTTCAGGAGTGTTTGGGCTAAAATGACACATCAATTCCACTCAAGTGTCACAGTCTCCGTCAAAGTGATGACAAACTCTTGCTGGCTTATGTTTCACGTGAAACATATCCTCCAGAATACACCGAGTGCCAATCTTGCCATACTGCAGCTAATCCTTGCGCTTCTATCATAGCCGCCACTTTTGCTGCGCTTCGCTGATCACTAATCGAAAATTGCTCCAGTTCTGATTTGTTATCTGCATACCCTCCCGGTTGGGTTTTCGAAGCTGCCGACATACTAGTGATACCAAGCAACATAGCATGATCGCGAAATTCAGCCGATTCACGAGTAGAGAGCGATAACTCAACCTGCGAATTAAATAAACGAAAGGCACAAATTAACTGCACCAACTGTTTATCTGTCATCAGTGACTTGGGAGGCCCCCCTCCCGCACAAGGCCGTAAGCGCGGAAAAGAAATTGAATAGCGACTTTGCCAATAGGTCTTCTCTAAATAATCGAGATGTGTTGCGACATAAAAACTTTCCGTACGCCAATCATCCAGACCAATTAAAGCCCCTAACCCGATTTTATCAATCCCAGCTTTGGCAAGGCGATCTGGAGTCGCTAACCTAAATTCAAAATCGGTTTTCTTGCCACGTAAATGATGCTGAGCATAAGTAGAAGGATGATACGTCTCCTGATAAACCATCACCGCATCTAAACCTAAGCTTTTTAATTCCGCATATTCCTCTTGTGCTAACGGCTGCACCTCCATTGCGACATGATGAAAAGCGGACTTTATTAAAGGTAACATTTGCCGAAAGTAGTTGATGCCGACTTTACTTTCATGCTCACCCGTTACCAATAACACACTATCAAAGTTCATTTTTTTAATGGCATTAATTTCTCGCTCTATCTCATCAGTATCCAGCGTTTTCCGCTTAATGCGATTTTCCATCGAAAAGCCGCAATAGCTACAACTATTGGCACATAAGTTCGATAGATACAGCGGCACATACAAGCCCATCGTATGGCCGAAGCGTTGGCGAGTAGCAGCATAAGACAACTGAGCCATCTGCTCAAGGTATGGCTCAGCGGCTGGTGATAGCAAGGCCTGGAAATCGGTTAATGTC
The DNA here is from genome assembly GCF_009904895.1 of Vibrio sp. V31_P5A7T61. NCBI lineage: Bacteria > Pseudomonadati > Pseudomonadota > Gammaproteobacteria > Vibrionales > Vibrionaceae > Vibrio > Vibrio sp. V31_P5A7T61. The sequence continues at coordinate 7,482 of NZ_WXWI01000047.1, read as the reverse complement.
CTAACTGGCTTGGCTAACGCCCGCTCGACATCTGTAGTTGTCTTGCTGTATATGGATAGTTTAATATCATCCCAATTAAGCTCAGCAAAGCGATTTAGAAAGCTCATAGTATCAATCCAAAAAAGCGGTCAACGGACTTGAGGCCACCGCTTGTTGACCACGAGCGGCTAAGCCTGCTTGATAAGCTAAGCGTCCGGTTTCGACCGCTTGCTTAAAAGCCTGCCCCATTAAAACGGGATCAGCGGCAGTAGCAATCGCAGTATTGACTAATACCGCATCCGCGCCCATTTCCATCGCTAACATCGCATCAGAAGGGGCGCCAATGCCGGCATCAATAATTACTGGCACATTGGCTTGTTCAATGATGATCTTTAGAAAGTCTTGCGTTCTTAACCCCTGGTTACTTCCAATCGGCGCTCCCAATGGCATAACCGCCGCGCAGCCAACCTCTTCCAAGCGTTTACATAACACAGGGTCGGCGTGGCAATAAGGTAAAACAATAAATCCCTCTTTCACTAATTGTTCAGAGGCCAGTAAAGTTTCGATCGGATCGGGCATTAAATATTTCGGATCTGGGTGGATTTCCAGTTTAAGCCAATTCGTTTGCAGCGCCTCTCGAGCAAGATGGGCAGCATAAATCGCTTCACGGGCGGTTTTCGCTCCTGAAGTATTGGGCAATAGCTGAACACCAGCAGCGATCAAGGGCGCGAGAATGTCATCCTCACGGTGCTGTAAATCGACTCGCTTTAAAGCCATCGTCACCAACTGCGATTGGCTAGCGGCTATCGCTGCTGCCATGGTGTGGCGATTGGCAAACTTGCCAGTGCCAGTTAATAGTCGTGATTGAAACTGAGTTCCTGCAATAGTTAACATCATTAACCTCCTGCGATGGCTTGAAATATGGCAATCGTGTCACCGTCGTTAACTATGGTTTGCTCCCATAAACCTTGGGGAATAATGCCATCATTAAGCGCAAATACACTGCCCACGGTGGGTAACTGTAATTGCTGTTGTAATTCAGCAATGGTGATCGGTTGTGCTAATTGCTGCAGCTGTTGATTAATAGTCACAGAGATGGTCATTAGGTAATCTCCTCTTGGTGAAAATGATCAGCAAAAGATGACGTTGCTGTTGAAGATGCTGAATGACACACCGGACAGTCAGGATCAGCCGCTAATTGCCATTGCTGCCAACTTAACTTGTGTCCATCAAAATAGTGCAGCTGTTGATATTTAACCGGACCAATATCGAGCAAGACTTGTAAAGTCATTAAGGCTTGTAGATTACCTATCATGCCTACGACCGGTCCAACGACCCCACTATCACTGCAATTACGCGCTGAGTTATGCTCAGCCACTAGACAACGATAGCAAGCGGTATGTGGCTGACGAAAATTAAACGCGATACATTGACCTTGCCAACCAATCGCTGAGCCAGAAATCAGTACAGCACCATGCTGGAGACAAACTTGGTTTATCGCAAAGCGCGTGACACTATTATCACTACAGTCGACAACAACATCGGCCATCGGTACTTCTAAATTTAATAGCGCCTCATCCATCCGCCGATTGACGCAACGGATGCGTACTTCAGGGTTTAAGCGCTGTAGAGATTGCTGTAAAGCAGAGACTTTCGACATTCCTACTTGTTGAGTTTGAAAAGCGATTTGTCGAGATAAGTTAGAGACTTCTACCGTATCGTCATCAGCTAGGATCAGTTTGCCAACCCCTGCAGCGGCAAGATATTGGCCTACCGCATTGCCTAAACCGCCACAACCAATAATCAACACCTTGCTTGCGAGGAATGTGATTTGCCCTTGCTCAGCAATATCAGGCAAACAAATCTGACGTTGATAACGTAAAAATTGCTTATCCGTTAACATCGGCCACCTCCTGAGTTGATAGCTTTTGCTCCTGCGGCTTACTGGCTAGTTGAGCTTGGAGATGCTTAACTGCGGCGTGTACATCATCGGCCTCAGTAATGGCACGCACGACGGCAACACTGGCAACGCCACATTCCACTACCGATTGAATATTGGTTAAATCAATACCCCCGATCGCTACCGTTGGTAACTCTCCCTTAATGGTACTGTCTCGTTCTATAGTGAGTTGTTGATCGAGAGCTGAGGCGGGCGCTAAATATCGATAGTCGGTACTGCTATCTACTAACTGCTGGTATAGCGCCAAACGTACCAACCCCTGAGGACGTGAAGGCATTTGCTTGGTTGTGGTAGGAAAGATATGCCCTAATGCGATATAACTCGGCCTGATTTTTAACGCGGTCAGTAATTCAAAGTAACCATGGGTTGATAACCCTAAGTGGATGTTAGCCTTAGCTAAAGCATCAAGATCCGCTGATTGTAAATCTTCTTGGCCTAAATGAACGCCAAATGCACCATGCTTAAGCGCCAATGGCCAATAATCATTAATAAAGACCTGAGCTTGATATTGACGGCCCAATTCAATCGCACGAACAATTTGCTGTTCTAAATCCACTTGCTGAGGATTTTTTATCCGTAGCTGAAGTGTGTTTATGCCGAGCTTAAGCAAGGATTCTACCCAAGCGATATTATCCACCACCGGATAAAGACCTAAGCTCTGTTTAGCCAGTGAAGGAAAGCTAAACGCTACTGTTTTTTCAGTTTCCTCGATCAAGCAGGACTGCACTGTTGGGAAATGCCCATAATCCTTTGGCCATGTTTCACGTGAAACATTCAGCGCAGCCCTAGCGATGCATAAAGCATCTTCAAGGTGAAACTCCAAACATAGTGCCGCGACCAACCACGCTAAATGATGCCAAGCCTGGGCTGGAGATAACATCGCCCCCGATAGGAACATTAATTCACCATCGGTATGACGCCAAATATCCCTTTGCTGACCTTTATAAGCAGCGCCAATCAGTAAGGTGGCTGAGGCTAGGTTATCAATATCACTATCGCTCTTACGCGACTGATAGCCAATGGCAATAGATGCCAAGTTTTGCCGTGATGGCTCTAAGCCTGAGAAAGAAGGAAAGAGATCCGTCTGCAACGAGTAACGATGCTGGCCAAGCAGCTGCATCGATTGGGTTGGACTAACGCCCAACTCAATCGATTCGATCGCAAAACCTTGCTGCTTAGCAAGCAATAATGCTTGCTGAACGGCTCCCGTTAACTCAATACAATGAGCAGGGATTAATAGTTTCACGCTTTATTCCTCCGCTGTCACCGCTGGATGATACAACTGCGAACCGGAGGCACGAAACTCTTGCGATTTTTGCTGCATGCCTTGTAAAGGACTTTCCAGCATAGTGACCGAAATAGCCTGATCCGCCGCCACTTGCTGTACATCGTTAGCGTACTCTCTCACTTCTTGAGAGATCTTCATCGAGCAAAATTTAGGACCACACATTGAGCAGAAATGAGCAACTTTGCCAGATTCTTGCGGTAAGGTTTCATCATGAAAAGCTTTAGCAGTGATCGGATCAAGCGATAAGTTAAACTGGTCTTGCCAACGAAATTCAAAACGAGCCTTCGATAACGCATTATCTCTTACCTGAGCACCGGGATGACCTTTCGCTAAATCCGCCGCATGAGCTGCCAACTTATAGGTAATTAAGCCGGTTTTTACGTCTTCTTTATTCGGTAAGCCTAAATGCTCTTTGGGTGTCACATAGCACAGCATGGCGCAACCAAACCAGCCTATCATCGCCGCACCAATTCCTGACGTGATATGATCATAACCCGGTGCAATATCGGTGGTTAAAGGGCCTAAAGTATAAAAAGGCGCTTCATGACAATGCTTAAGTTGCTCGTCCATATTGGCTTTAATCATATGCATGGGTACATGGCCAGGCCCTTCAATCATCACCTGAACATCATACTCCCAAGCAATTTTAGTCAACTCACCAAGGGTCCTTAATTCGGCAAATTGCGCCTCATCATTGGCATCAGCAATCGATCCAGGACGTAAACCGTCACCAAGCGATAAAGAAATATCATATTGGGCACAGATTTCACAAATCTCACGAAAATGGGTGTATAAGAAATTTTCTTGGTGATGGGCAAGGCACCATTTAGCAATGATAGAGCCGCCACGGGAGACAATCCCAGTAACACGTTTTGCGGTCATCGGTACATAACGCAACAGCACGCCTGCATGAATGGTAAAATAGTCAACTCCCTGCTCCGCTTGCTCTAACAAGGTATCGCGCATCACCTGCCAGGTCAGATTTTCAGCAACGCCGTTAACCTTTTCTAACGCTTGATACATAGGAACAGTGCCTATAGGTACTGGGCTATTACGTAAAATCCACTCCCGAGTTTCATGAATGTTACGTCCAGTGGATAAATCCATTACCGTATCTGCCCCCCAACGGGTGGCCCAAACCAACTTCTCCACCTCTTCTTCAATAGAAGAGCTCACTGAAGAATTACCGATATTCGCGTTCACTTTGACTAAAAAGTTGCGGCCGATGATCATGGGTTCAGATTCAGGATGATTGATATTACAAGGAATGATCGCTCGTCCAGCCGCGACCTCTTGACGGACAAATTCAGCGCTAATCTCAGCAGGTAAATGGGCACCAAAGTTTTCACCTGGGTGCTGATGATTAAGCTGCTGATCTTGATACTCTCGCCGTCCCATATTTTCACGTAAGGCGATAAACTCCATCTCAGGTGTAATCACTCCCTGTTTGGCATAATGTAACTGAGTGACTCGTTTACCCACCTTGGCTCGTCGAATATCAGGCAGCTGACCATATCTCAGCTCATCGAGAGTTTCATCGGCTAAGCGCTGACGGGCAAACTCTGAACTCATCACCGGTAGCGTTTCAATATCACCACGCTCTGCAATCCATGAATCACGCAGCTTAGGTAAGCCATGCTTTAAATTGATCGTATAGTTTGGATCGGTATAGACACCTGAGGTGTCATAAACAGGGATGGGTTGATTTGCTGAATAGATCGGTGCTTGTTTAGTGCCACCAATCAAGCTGTCAGCTAAAGTAATTTCGCGCATCGGTACACGAATATCTGGTTTCGAGCCTTGAATATAAACTTTATTAGAATTGGGGTAAGGTTGAACTGAAAGTGAATCAATAAACTGTTTTGCTTCCAGTCTCGCTTGTTTACGAATCGACATAGCATTTTCCTGTGTTATTCATTAGGGATAATGCTTGACGGAAAGATGCAACAAGAGGGGATCAACAGATCAGTGGTGTGTAGATAGGGTTACAATAAGACACCACAAATTGTCTTCTCTTGTTCCCTTCGCAGGTATTAGCCTGATCAGGTTCAACGGATCCCGAATAAACGGTCTCAGCCATATGGCACTCCGACAAGTGAAAACTAGCATACAAGATTATATAAATTTAGCAATCTAGTGATAACAGCAAAATAGTTAATACTTATTGCTTATTCTTTTTACTCGCCATCGCCTGAGCGACGGTTTGGTCTATTTTAGGTGGTTGATAAGGAGAAATACGTTTAGCCACCGCAATACGTTGTGAACCATAAATACCAGTATGACCACTGGCGTAATAAGCAATAAAACAAACTAAAGCAAAGTAGATCAGATGATCAGCCCCAAACAATTCAACCCCCATAATAATGCAAGCTAGAGGAGTATTGGCGGCGGCAGCAAACACCGCTAAAAAGCCTAGCGCAGCGAACAGCTCAACTGGTGCCCCCATTACCCATGCGAGGAAATTACCTAATGTGGCTCCAATAAAGAATAAGGGAGTAACTTCGCCACCTTTAAAGCCAGCTGCTAAAGTTATCGCCGTTAAAATCAATTTTAATATCCAGCTATTCCATTCAGCGCCACCGGCCTCAAATGCAGAAGTGATGCTCACTCCACCTTCACGTATAGGATAAACACCAATACCAATATAGTCATAGTTACCAATTAACTTAACGATAGCAATCACTAACAAACCACCACAAAATACAATTAAATAAGGATTGCGTAACCTACGTAGAAACCAAGCTTTCAAGCCTGATGTTAGTTCACTAAACAGTAAACCCACTAAGCCAAATATCACGCCAGCAATCAATATCTTGCCAGTTAAAATAAAATCAATCGATATAGGATGCTCAAACAAACTATTGAACTGTGCAAAGCCGATATTGTAGTGCGTATGATGAGCCCCTACCGCACTGCATACCACATCCGCTAAAACCGCAGCAATCAATGCCGGTAGTAATGCTTGATATTTAATCCTACCGACTGACAGGACTTCCACGGCAAAAATAGCTCCCGCAATCGGGGTGCCAAACACCGAACCAAACCCCGCGGCAATTCCTGCAACCAATATAGAGCGTTGATCAGATTCATCCAGTTTAAACACGCGACTAAACCAAGCTGATACCGCGCCGCCAATTTGCACCGCCGTACCTTCCCGTCCCGCAGAGCCACCGAATAAATGAGTAACGACTGTCGCAACAAGTACAAAAACACTCATCCGAAAAGGAATTTTCTCATTCGATTGATGAATTTGGTCGATAATCAGATTGTTACCGCGCTCGGAAATACCTCCCCACTGGCGATAAAAAAAGACTAATCCTAAACCAGCAATAGGAAGCCCATAAATTAAATACGGGTTATCGACACGAGTTTGAGTCGCAACTTCCAAAGCCCATAAGAAAAAAGCATTCATCAAGCCGACTAAAATTGCTAATGGGGTAACTAGCAATGTCCAACGTAATGTTTGTAATACAACGTGAGGTAAATGATCCAGAGATTTGATAGACAAAATTTATGCTCCCAATGATGTACAAATCACTTAATAATGATTTGCTTCACTTCCACCAATCATCATTCAATAACGAGATTCAGCGCTAACTAAATAGATAACAGGCATAATAATAGTCGTGATTAATGTAAATAACGTAGCGAAACACTGATTAAGCGTCTTTAAAAAGCGTTAACTTTATAATACTGAATAATAAGCAATAAACGGTGTGAGGATAAAATTGGTTCTTTGAGGTGTGCATCATTGCTTCACTCTTAAAAAAAGGGATAAAACGCAATGATTCTGTGATGAGCCAAATGAGCTGTACACAGACACAACAAGAACTTATCTTGTTATCTCATTGCATGTACAGACGTCATCAGCTTGAAAAGCGGTTTAGCATAACTGCTAGGTGGAACATCATCACCTAGCCGCATTTTACCTAACCAACAGCATTAAACAACACTTAGAATAAGGTTTATTTTGGGACTCTATCAGTGGAGCGGACGGGACTCCCTGCCGTTGAACAACCAGCGCGCCCCCCGGTGTGACAGGCGGGTATTCTATTCAATTAAACTTATCCGCTGCCTGCTTTTATCTGCTATTGATTACCAACCAATAAAAAAATCCCCAGCATTGCTGCTAGGGACTCTTATCAGTGGCGGAGCGGACGGGACTCGAACCCGCGACCCCCGGCGTGACAGGCCGGTATTCTAACCAACTGAACTACCGCTCCACATTGTCTTGTTACTCGATAAAGTCTGATTG
>NZ_WXWI01000007.1:0-28493 GCF_009904895.1 Vibrio sp. V31_P5A7T61 | reverse complement strand
GTACTGAAAGGCATTGGCTAATGTCAATGCGCAAGAATACTCAATTTACCGAAGTCAGAAAGCTGGGTCGCAATGATCGGATTGTCGAAATCAAGACAACACCTCAAGCGAGAAAGAAGTCCCCGTCACTACCTGAAACCATCGAAGTTCGCCTGATAAAGAAAACTATCAAAGGGAAAGAAGTAAGTATCTTGACCTCGATGACTGATCATCGTCGTTATCCGCCAGCGGAAATAGCAGAGCTTTACAGTCATAGATGGGAAATCGAAGTGGGATATCGGGAAATGAAGTCTTCACTTCTGAACAACGAGTTCACACTGAGAAGTAAGAAGCCAGAGATGGTAAAACAAGAACTATGGGGCTTATTGCTTAGCTATAACATTATTAGATATCAGATGGTTAACATGGCTAAAGCTGTGCCTGGCATCTACCTCAACCAACTGAGCTTCACAACGTGTGCTCACTCTATTATTCACGTAATTTTGGGGTTCTGGTTGGAGTCGGCGGGAACAATCCCTAAGCGCATTACTCACTTGCAGGAAGAGGCGATACACCATGTCTTGCCCATTAAACGAGAAGAGCGGATATATCCGAGAGCAATAAAACCAAAGGCAAAGAAATACCCCAATAAAAAGAAAGCCAGTCAGCTTAACTGACTGGCATTAACCTAATGGTCCTTTTTCATCTTTTGTATACTGCTGGTTACTCAGAAAAATGTTGTATCACTCGCACGATGATTCGCTAGAGCTGCACAGTCACTAACAAAATCAATATGGTTTATTTTATCGTATTGGTCACGCGACGTTTTTGCCAGCTGCGTACAACGGAATAGCGCCATAAACCTCGAATACCAAAGTAACCTAATAAGCCGGCGACAATACCACAGACTAAACTGCCCAACAAAAAGGGTGGACCAATGGTGTGCATCTGATGGTGAAGAAATTCCCACGTTAATTCAAAATGAAAAGGTTGCGGCGGAGTATTCATTAACCAAGCGCCAACTTTATAAGAGAAATAAAAGATAAATGGCATAGTGATCGGATTGGTTATCCACACCAAGGCAACAGCGAGGGGTAAGTTCACACCACAAATAATCGCTATGCCAGCAGACATGATCATTTGGCTAGGTAGCGGCACGAAGGCCATAAATAAACCGACTGCAAACGCACCAGCAGCAGAGCGTCGATTTAAACACCACAGATTCGGGTTGTAGAGGACGGAGCCAAAAATTTGTAATGCCTTTTGACGCTTAATAACAGCGTGATCAGGCATAAAACGTTTAATAAACTTTCTTGGCATAAGGAAACATGGCTCTCTTATCGAATTACTGGACGTTGGCTTCGTTCTCGTTAACGATACTCTCTGCCCCATTTTGGCCTTGGATGCCCAAATGGCCTATTATCATTGGCATTGTTGTTGTGTTGATGATGAGTCTCGTGACACGCCGAGGCAGGGGATGCATCGGAATTACACTGGCCTTAGTGTTGATAATAACACACGGAAATAAAGTAACCGCACAGTCCAATAATATCTTACAATTTGCGACAGATATTACCATAAAAGGTGTCGCTGACAGCTTTTTTACTGCTCATCGCTACGGTTTTAGTGGTTCTTTTGTAGTGAGATCAATCAATGGTCAATCTTTACCCCGATTTTTGTCTCCCACGGTACGTTTAAATTCCCCGCTCGCCTTACAATTGGGTGATCACGCTCAATTTGTGGTACAGGTGAAGCCGATTTATGGGCGATTGAATGAAGTCGGGTTTGATCAAGAAGCCTTTTTTCTGAGTCAAGGCTGGAGCGCACAAGCGAACGTTCGTCCTAATACACCTTATCAAATTATTCCCAGTTCAAGTTTACGGGCGATATTTTTTCAACATATTGAGCAACGAACGCGATCCAGCGAGGTTCAAGGCTTTATTTTAGCCCTCACTTTTGGTGAGCGTAGCGGGATTACTGAACAGCAGTGGTTGGAATTACGCAATAGCGGTTTAATCCATCTCACTGCGATCTCAGGGTTGCACATCGGTATGGCATTTGGATTTGGCTATTTGTTAGGGGGTATGGGTAGCCGCCTTTTGAGAAAAGGCTTATGGCTGCCTTTTGTTTGCGGTGGATTGTTTGCACTTGGTTATGCCTGGCTGGCAGGTTTTACGCTACCGACTCAGCGAGCATTGATGATGTGTTGGTTGAATATTCTTTTAGTGATGTTCAATGTTCGAGTGACGGCTATTCAGCGGGTGTTATTAACGTTAGCTGCGGTATTGGCTTTGGATCCCTTCGCTTCATTAAGCACAAGTTTTTGGTTGTCTTTTTTAGCGGTCAGCTTTGTCATTTACCAAGTCTCCGTCATCGATAGTCGATGGCCGCTATGGAAGAAAGTGCTTGCTGGCCATCTATTGTTAGTGATGTTAATGGCTCCGGTGACGGCTTACTTCTTCTCTGGCGTTAGCCTTTATTCCGCGCTTTATAATCTCGTGTTTATTCCTTGGTTCAGCTTTGTGGTTGTTCCTTTACTGTTTATTGTCTTGTGCGGCAATGTGTTGATGGCCGATCAGGTCCAGTGGCTTTGGACTTGGGTTGAGGCGGCTTTAATGCCGTTTAGCTGGTCGTTAGGCTTTGCTGAACATAGCTGGTTACCGGTTAACCAAACGTGGCAATATAGTTTGTTGGCCTTATTTTTAGTGATGATGTTACGGCCACTGTTGACAGCGCGATCTCTTATTGCGATTGGGTTACTCTTTAGCGCCACTTGGCTAACAATACAACCGAAGGCCTACTGGCAAGTGGATATGTTGGATGTTGGGCATGGCTTGGCGATGATCATTGAGCGTAACGGACGTTATGTTTTATACGATACAGGGAGTAGTTGGGATGAGGGCAGTGTAGCGACATCACTGATTATTCCGTTATTAACTCGACGTGGAGGAGTACATGCTCTTGATGGCGTGATCATTAGCCATAGTGATAATGATCACGCGGGAGGATTAGCCGATATTCAATCGCGGCTAAAACCAGCTTGGATTCGCGCTAGTTATCGTAATGAACATTTCTCTCCGTGTATTCAAGGTGAATTCTGGCAATGGCAAGAATTGACGTTTGAAGTCGTGTGGCCACCTCGTTTGGTTGATAGAGCGGATAACCCTCATTCTTGTGTGGTTCGTATGGTTGATCAGCAATATGGGCATAGTGTGTTGTTGACCGGTGATGTAACGGCGATTGGTGAGTGGTTACTCAGTCGGGATGCGTTATTAGACAGTGATGTGTTAGTGGTTCCTCATCATGGAAGTCAAACGTCGTCTACACAAGCGTTTATAGCAAAGGTCAATCCACAGTTGGCGATTGCCTCATTGGCGAAAGGTCATCGATGGCAATTACCTCATCCAGATGTTCTCGCACGTTATCAATCTTTAGACATTCCGTGGCTTGATACGGGAGAAGTCGGACAAATAACACTCCGTTACCAAGGATCTCAACGTCAGCTTTTCACTTTACGCGGTGGTCGAATCACGCCTTGGTATAGGCAGATGCTACGTAAAGAGGTAGAATAAGGTCAATTTTGTAATATCGATAAAGCAGCTTTATGTCACTCAATTCTGACGAAACAACTTGGCAAACCTTTAAACGTCTTTGGACTTACATCCGTCTTTATAAAGTCGGATTGGTGCTGGCGACCATCGCTTTAGTGATCAATGCGATCTCTGATACCTACATGATCTCCTTACTAAAGCCGCTATTAGATGAAGGCTTTGGTGGTACAGACTCTAATTTTTTGCAGATCTTACCCTTCATTATTCTTGGTCTGATGTTTATTCGTGGCTGTAGCGGCTTCGTTTCTGCTTACTGTTTAAGTTGGGTATCTGGCAATGTAGTGATGCTGATGCGTAGGCGGATTTTTAATCAGTTTATGCATATGCCGGTGAGTTTTTTCGATCGTGAGTCAACCGGTGGTTTATTATCGCGAATTACTTATGATTCTGAACAGGTTGCAGGAGCCACGAGTCGAGCAATGGTCAGTATTGTTCGTGAAGGGGCCAGTATCATTGGTTTATTAACCTTGATGTTCTGGAACAGTTGGCAACTCTCTCTAGTTTTAATTGTGGTTGCTCCGATTGTTGCGATTGGCATTCGAGTGGTCTCTAAACGCTTTCGAAAAATCTCCAAAAATATGCAAACAACCATGGGCCATGTCACTTCGTCGGCAGAACAGATGCTTAAAGGCCATAAGGTGGTTTTAAGCTATGGTGGACAAGAGGTTGAGCGTAAACGCTTTGATAAAGTTAGCAATCAAATGCGTCAGCAGACTATGAAGTTAGTCTCGGCTCAAGCAGTGGCCGATCCTGTGATTCAAATGATTGCTTCATTAGCCTTGGTGACGGTCTTATTCTTAGCTAGCGTTGATTCTATTCGTGCAGATTTAACGCCTGGTACCTTCACGGTTATTTTCTCGGCGATGTTTGGTTTGATGCGCCCTTTAAAGGCTTTGACCAACGTAACTTCAGAGTTTCAACGAGGTATGGCCGCAACACAAACGTTATTTGCGTTAATGGACCTGGAAACTGAGCGCGATAATGGTAAGTTTGTGACAGATAAAGTACGTGGTGATATTGCCGTAAAAGATGTCTCTTTTACTTATCAAGGTAAAGAAAAACCGGCATTATCGCATGTAAGTTTTACCATTCCTCAAGGCAAAACCGTTGCACTCGTCGGACGTTCTGGTTCGGGCAAATCAACCATTGCTAATTTGTTTACCCGTTTTTATGACGTCGATTCCGGTGCCATCTACCTTGATGACCACGATATTCGTGATTACACGCTGAGCAATTTGCGGCAACATTTTGCTTTAGTCTCGCAAAATGTTCATTTATTTAATGACACCATCGCCAATAACATCGCTTACGCTGCACAAGAGCAATACAGCCGTGAGCAAATAGAAGAGGCTGCCCGCTTAGCCCATGCGATGGACTTTATACAACACTTACCACAAGGCTTAGATACGATAATTGGTGAGAACGGAGCCAGTCTCTCTGGTGGCCAACGTCAGCGTATTGCGATTGCTCGCGCTCTGCTGCGTGATGCTCCTGTGCTTATTTTGGATGAAGCAACTTCAGCATTGGATACTGAATCAGAAAGAGCTATTCAAGCCGCGCTTGACGAATTACAGAAAAATAAAACGGTATTAGTGATTGCTCACCGACTTTCAACGATTGAACAAGCTGATCAAATTTTAGTGGTTGATGACGGTGAGATCATTGAGCGTGGGAATCATGCTGATCTCATCAAACAAAATGGCGCTTATGCGCAATTGCATCGTATTCAGTTTGGCGATTAATCCGTGATAGACAAATTGTGGTTTGGACGCCATCCGCTCTATTTTTTGCTTTGGCCACTTTTGTGGCCATTGAGTCGACTGTTTTATGTGATCAGTACTCGTCGCCGGCATGCCTTTTTGTCTGGTAAAAAAGCGCGTTATCGAGCGCCATTGCCAGTGATTGTTGTCGGTAACATTACCGCTGGTGGTAATGGTAAGACCCCCGTTGTAGTTTGGTTAGTGGAGTTACTGCAACGTCAAGGCTATCGACCGGGCGTGGTTTCAAGAGGATACGGAGGTAAGGCAACTCAATATCCGTTATTGGTTACTGACCATACCTTACCGACCGAATGTGGTGATGAGCCTAAGCTGATTTATCAACGTACAGGTGCCCCAGTGGCCGTTGACCCAATACGTGCGCATGCGGTTCAAGCATTGCTCAGCCAAGGGGTTGATCTTATTGTTACCGATGATGGTTTACAGCACTATGCGTTGGAACGAGATATTGAATTTGCGGTTGTTGATGGAGTCCGTCGCTTTGGTAACCAACAACTGCTTCCGTTGGGGCCATTACGTGAACCTGTCGAACGTTTACAGCAAGTCGACTTTGTGATCAATAATGGCGGAGAACCGGTTATGGGTGAACTTGCCATGACACTCAAACCCAGCTTAGCGGTTAATGTCATCAGCGGAGAGCGCATTGATGTTGCGGCCCTGAGCCGTTTAGTGGCTTGGGCTGGGATTGGCCATCCGGCTCGCTTTTTTAATACGTTACATCAACTCGGTGCATCACTGATTCTTACCCATGATTTTGCTGATCATCAAGCATTTGATGAAACGACATTGCGCGAATTAGCCAGCCAAGGTGATAACGTGATCATGACAGAGAAAGATGCCGTTAAGTGTACAGATTTTGCAGCAAAAAACTGGTGGTATTTACCCGTATCGGCCGAGATTTCACCAACTGATCAACAGTGCATATTAGATAAAATTAAAGAGGTTATGGAACATTATGGACCACCGTCTGCTTGAAATTGTGGCTTGTCCCGTATGCAAGGGGAAGTTGACTTACGATAAAGGTAACCAAGAGCTGATTTGTAAATTAGATCGTCTGGCTTATCCAATAAAAGAAGGTATTCCAGTACTGCTCGAACCTGAAGCGAGAAGTATGACCATGGATGAGGGACGCTAATGTCTTTTACGGTTATCATTCCGGCCCGCTACCAATCAAGTCGCTTGCCAGGTAAGCCGTTGGCTGATATTGGTGGTAAGCCAATGATTCAGTGGGTTTATGAGCAAGCGCAGCAAGCAGGCGCTGAGCGGGTAATTGTTGCTACCGATGATAGTCGAGTCGAGCAAGCGGTCCTCAGTTTTGGCGGATCAGTATGCATGACGTCAACCGAACATCAATCTGGTACGGAACGTTTAGCCGAAGTGATTGCTTTAATGGGGATTGACGATGATCATATCATCGTTAATGTACAAGGGGATGAACCCCTCATCCCGCCAGTGATTATTCGTCAAGTCGCGGAAAACTTAGCGTCAAGCCAAGCACCAATGGCTACCTTGGCGGTGGAAATTGATGATCCGCAAGAGGTTTTCAATCCTAACGCCGTTAAAGTGGTGACTGATCAATATGGGTATGCGTTGTACTTTAGTCGCGCGAGCATTCCATGGGACCGCGATAACTTTATTCTTGAACCGAAGGCGATTACTCAGCCATTAATGCGCCATATTGGTATTTATGCTTACCGAGCCGGGTTTATCAATACCTACATACACTGGTCGCCAAGTGTGTTAGAGAAAATCGAAAATCTAGAGCAACTGCGTGTACTGTGGTACGGCGAAAAAATTCATGTGGCTGTTGCGCTCGAAGCGCCGCCAGCCGGTGTTGATACGCCTGAGGATTTAGCGGCGGTGCGTAAACTTATCGAATAAATGTCGAACATGGGTGCATTTTTCCCCATTGTAAGTCGTAGTTCCAAGAGATTGAGATATATTAGCCGTATTAAACAGTAAGCCCCATCGGTTGATGGGGCTTATTTATTGATACTTTGTTTAACGTTATGTAAAGCGTGATGTTAATCGTTTTTCTTTGGACAAGTGGCAAGTAGCTCGTGTTTACCGTTATCTTTACGTTCTTCTAATTTCACTTCAAAGCCCCACAGACGATGCATATGTTTGAGCACCTCATCGTAGCTTGGATCGAGTGGAATTCGATCGTGAGGCACATATTGCAGTGTCAATGAGCGATCACCTCGAACGTCGACATTGTAAACTTGAATGTTGGGTTCTAAATTGCTCAAGTTATATTGTGACGCAAGTTTTTCACGAATTTGGCGATATCCCAACTCATCATGAATCGCACTGATTTCAATAAAGTTTTTATGATCATCGTCAGAAATGGCGAACAATTTAAAATCACGGATAAGTTTTGGTGACAAATATTGGCTAATAAAGCTTTCGTCTTTAAAGTTGCGCATTGCGAAGTGTACGGCATCCAGCCAATTGGTATCGACTAATTCAGGGAACCAGTGTCTATCTTCATCCGTTGGCTCTTCACAAATGCGCTTTATGTCTCGAAACATCGCAAACCCAAGCGCGTACGGGTTAATACCACTGTAGTAACGGCTGTTATACGCAGGCTGCATCACCACACTACTGTGGCTATGTAAAAATTCGAGCATAAATTTATCGGACAGTAACCCTTCATCGTAAAGATGATTCAGAATTGTGTAATGCCAGAAAGTGGCCCAACCTTCATTCATGACTTGCGTTTGTTTTTGTGGGTAAAAATATTGGCTGATTTTACGCACGATACGCACGACTTCACGCTGCCAAGACTCTAGAAGAGGTGCATGTTTTTCAATGAAATACAAAATGTTTTCTTGTGGTTCAGAAGGAAAACGTCGTTGTAACTCGGCTTCCTTGGCTTTTTTAGGCACGGTTCGCCACAAGGCATTCACCTGTGATTGTAAATAAGCTTCGCGTTCTTCTTGGCGTGCTTTTTCTTCAGCAATCGAAATTTTTTCTGGTCGCTTATAACGATCGACGCCGTAGTTCATTAACGCATGGCATGAGTCCAATAATTGCTCGACTTCGGTCACTCCATATTTTTCTTCACATTTAGCTAAGTAGTTTTTAGCAAACAGTAGATAATCGATAATAGAGCTGGCGTCAGTCCAGGTTTGAAATAAATAGTTGCCTTTAAAAAAAGAGTTATGTCCGTAACAGGCATGAGCCATTACTAAAGCCTGCATAGTGACGGTATTTTCTTCCATCAAGTAAGCAATACAGGGATCTGAATTAATCACAATTTCATAGGCTAACCCCATTTGACCGTGCTTATAGTTTTTCTCAGTATGAATAAACTTTTTACCAAATGACCAATGGTTATAATTGATCGGCATACCAATACTGGAGTAGGCATCCATCATCTGCTCAGAAGTGATCACCTCAATCTGATTAGGGTAGGTATCTAACCGATAATGCTCGGCAACACGTTTGATTTCTTGGTGGTATTGATGCAAAAGATCAAAAGTCCAATCTGGACCATCAGCCAGACGTTTGTTTTTTTTCTTACGCTTTTGCGTGGTGGCTGTTTTGACTGTCATAGTCTTATCCCCTTATGCCGTTTCCTTATGGAATAGCTCCCTAAACACAGGGAAAATATCGTCCACACTACGAATATTTTTCATAGCAAAGTGATCAAAGCTTTCAGATAGTTTTTCATACTCATGCCATAAGGTTTGATGAGAACGACGCGTAATTTCGATGTAAGCATAATACTGGCATTCAGGTAGGAGTTTATTCGCCAGTAACTCTTTACAGCGAGGCGAGTCGTCAGCCCAGTTATCGCCATCCGAGGCTTGCGCGCCATAAATATTCCACTCACCGAGAGGGTAACGTTGTTGAATAATGTCATGCATTAATTTTAATGCACTAGAGACAATCGTTCCGCCAGTTTCCTGTGAATAGAAAAATTCGTGTTCGTCCACTTCTTTGGCTTGGGTGTGGTGGCGAATAAACACCACTTCAACATTTTCATAGGTGCGAGTTAAAAACAGATAGAGCAAGACATAAAATCGTTTTGCGATATCTTTAGTGGGCTGATCCATCGACCCTGACACATCCATTAAGCAAAACATTACCGCTTGGCTAGAAGGGATCGGGCGTTTTTCGTAATTTTTAAAACGTAAATCAAACGTATCGATAAACGGTACACTGTCTATTTTCCGGCGTAGTTCAGCTATTTCTTCTTTTAAACGTCTCTCTTCGAGTAGTTGCGCTGGCTCAGAGTTGCGAATATTTTCCAGCTCTTGCTCAAGCTCATGCATAAGGCGCCGCTTGCCTGATGTCATCGCCGTGCGTCGGGCAAGCGATTGTTGTAAAGAGCGGACAATCGCAATGTTGGCGGGAACGCCAGCAGTTTGGAAGCCTGCGCGATGGGTTTTCCACTCTTTAATTTTGTTGACTTGATTTTTCTTCAGGTTAGGTAATGCTAAATCTTCAAACAAGATATCCAAATATTCATCTTTGGATATTTGAAATACAAAATCGTCTTCGCCTTCACCGTCTTGACTGGCATCCCCTTCGCCTGAACCACCACCTTGACCACCTTTTGGCCGTTCTACTTTATCACCACGTATGTATTGATCATTACCAGGGTGAACGCGTTCGCGAACGCCGCCTTTACCTTGATGGAAAATGGGCTCTTTAATATCTCGATGAGGAATCGCCACATCTTCTCCAGACTCCGTATTGGTTATGGATCGGCGATTAACCGCATCCGCAACGGACTCTTTAATTTGTTCTTTATAACGGCGTAAGAAGCGCTGCCGATTAACGGCGCTTTTGTTCTTGCCGTTCAACCTTCTGTCGATAAATTGCGCCATGAGATTCTCCCTCTAAACGTCACTCGATGAGTTCTAACTACTCATACGCTTTGGCAAGTTAGCTTCTGACCCAGAATCTCTGGGTCAGAGTCGCAACCAAGGGCTTGCTAAGAGGATTTACGCACGCGTAAATACCATTCAGACAGTAATCGAACTTGTTTCTCGGTATAACCTTTCTCCATCATGCGGGCGACAAAATCGTCGTGTTTTTTCTGATCTTCCGATGAGGTTTTGGCATTGAAAGAGATAACTGGCAGTAATTCTTCAGTATTGGAGAACATTTTCTTCTCAATAACCGTGCGCAGTTTTTCATAGCTCGTCCAAACTGGGTTTTTACCACTATTGTTAGCCCGAGCTCGAAGTACAAAGTTAACGATTTCGTTACGGAAATCTTTCGGATTGCTGATCCCTGCCGTTTTTTCGATCTTCTCTAGCTCACTGTTAAGCGCTGAGCGATCAAACAGTTGGCCAGTTTCTGGATCACGATACTCTTGATCTTGAATCCAGAAATCAGCATAAGTGACGTAACGGTCGAAAATATTCTGACCGTATTCAGAATAAGATTCTAAATAAGCGGTTTGAATTTCTTTGCCAATAAACTCGACATAACGCGGAACCAGATAGCCTTTGACAAATTCTAGGTAACGCTCAGCAACCTCTTGCGGGAACTGCTCGCGTTCAATCTGTTGTTCGATAACATAAAACAGGTGTACGGGGTTTGCAGCGACTTCTGATTGGTCAAAGTTGAATACTCGTGAGAGTATTTTAAAGGCAAAACGAGTCGAGAGACCGGACATGCCTTCATCAACGCCAGCATAATCACGGTATTCTTGATAGCTTTTCGCTTTCGGATCAGTATCTTTCAGTGTTTCACCATCATAAACGCGCATTTTAGAGAAAATGGACGAGTTTTCTGGCACTTTTAGTCGCGATAACACACTAAATTGAGCCAGTAACTCAAGTGTACTTGGTGCACGTGGCGCTTTGGTCAGTTCACTGTGCTCAAGCAGTTTTTCGTAAATTTTAACTTCTTCAGAGACGCGTAAGCAATAAGGCACCTTCACGATATAAACTCGATCCAAAAACGCTTCATTGTTTTTATTATTGCGGAATGTCTGCCACTCTGATTCGTTGGAGTGAGCGAGGATCATGCCGTCAAAGGGTAGGGCGGAGAGCCCTTCGGTACCGTTGTAGTTGCCTTCTTGAGTCGCAGTAAGCAGTGGGTGAAGCACTTTGATCGGTGCTTTAAACATCTCGACGAACTCCATTAAGCCTTGGTTGGCTCGACAGAGTGCCCCAGAGTAGCTGTAGGCATCGGGATCATCTTGTGAGTAGTGCTCTAGCTTACGGATATCCACTTTACCGACCAGCGATGAGATATCTTGGTTGTTTTCATCGCCCGGCTCTGTTTTGGCAATCGCAATTTGGTCTAAGATAGAAGGTCGGACTTTAACGACTTTAAACTTCGTGATATCGCCACCAAATTCATGCAGACGTTTTGCTGCCCAAGGTGACATGATGGAGCGCAAATAGCGCTTTTCAATCCCGTATTCTTGCTTGAGCAAGTCGCCATCTTCATTGACATCAAACAAGCAGAATGGGTGGTCATTGACCGGGCTGCGCTGACCATTCGCTGATAATACGTAGATCGGGCATTGCTGCATTAATGCTTTGAGTTTTTCAGCAATCGATGACTTACCACCACCGACAGGGCCGAGTAGATAAAGAATCTGTTTCCGTTCTTCTAAGCCTTGCGCTGCATGCTTAAGATAAGAAACAATTTGTTCAATCGCTTCTTCCATGCCATAGAAGTCTTGGAACGGTTTATAACGTGAAATGACTCGGTTAGAAAAGAGCCGACTCAAACGAGGATCTTTGCCAGTATCGACCAATTCAGGTTGGCCAATTGCCAGCAATAAGCGTTCTGCCGCGTTAGCATAAGCGCTTTTGTCTTCCTTACAGAGATCCAAAAACGTTTGAATCGATATCTCTTCATCCTTGGCTGCTTCATAGCGTGCCTGAAAGTGGTTAAAAATACTCATGGTAGTTCCCCTCTAAAAATGTCTCTTCGACATACAACCGCTTAAACACACAAATCCCTAATACGTTAAGCCTAGATCGCAATTGATGATTTTGCTTAAAGATTATGTATTTATTTACAAATCGTGACGTAAATTACGTCTCTGGCTAAGAAGTATTGTGCTGATGAATTGTTGCTATCAGTCTTATGATTATTAACAAAGCAAAGTGGCAAGAAGTGATTGAACAACAAAGATTGTTTCTCTTAAGGGGAACTTCTATGATGGTTATCTTTGCAATATAATCGATAAAATAGGTGAGGAATGAGAGATTCGATAGTCAAAACCATTAGTGGGTTAACGATACTATTTACACCTTGGTATGTTAACGCTGAAATGTCTCAATGGTCAGTGGGTGTCGCTGCCGCCTATTCGCCTGCCGTTTATAAAGATACGCCCTCCAACCGTACCGTGATCCCCATCATTGGTTATGAAGGCGAGCATCTCTTTTTTCGTGGTTTTGATGCGGGATATCGCCTGTTGCCGATTCGTTCTCAGCAAAACCTAATCTTGCGGTTGGCTTATGATCCTCGCACATTACAGCCTAATGATTCTGATGATCCACAGATACGCCAGCTCAATAAACGTAAGTCAACGATTTTAGGAGGGGCGAGCTATCAACATCGTACGGTAGTGGGTTTATGGGAAGCAACGATTGGCTCGGATATCGCAGGGCGACATGATGGTGTTTATGCAGAAGTGGCTTGGCGTTTCCCATTGCGTTTTGAACGTTGGGGCATCACGCCTTCGGTGGGTTATGCTTATAATTCTGATAAGCTCAATAACCATTTTTATGGTGTGTCAGCTCAAGAGTCGCTGAGTAGTGGCTTAGAACAATACAACGCTGGTTGGAGTGGGCAGTACTTTATTGGCGCGATGGCTTATTGGTCGGTTTCTCAGCATGTTAGAATATCAGGCGGTCTTCGTTATACCAATCTCGATAGTGATATTTCTTCCAGCCCTGTGATTGGCCGTGATTCATCAACCGTGGGCACCCTTGGTGTGGTTTACCTATTTTAATCGTAGAGTGAGTTTTTGCTGTGCTTAAAATGATGTTATCTCAAATTATATCAGCATCGAAAGGTATGATGTAATGGACAGTAATAAGGATTGGTATACAAGGATTAATATATTGATATAGAGAGAGCTTACAAACCCTCTCTATTTTTGTATCAGGACTAAGCGTTAATAATTTTGTTGAGTTCGTTGGCTGATAAGTGATATTGCCTTGGGCAATTTCGCCATGTGGTTAACATGCGTCGGTATTTTTCACCCATAGCCACTTGGCTGTTGAAGTGGTGCTCACCACGTTCAAATTGAGGATACAAACCTTCAGTATTGATTAGAAAACGCACGTAGTTGACCAGTTGAGCTTCAGAGGCACTATCATAACCAAGAAAATTCAAGCGACGAGCATCAACGTCACTACTCAATTTGCTATCGAGCATTTTGTATGACTCTTGCATGGCATGATACATTTCCATGACATCGATCACTTCTCGGCATTGCGCTTCAGAAATTGCCCCAAATTCTTTATTGAGCTCAGTCATTTGTAATTCATAACCCCGTTCAATAATCGTTTGTAGCCGTTTATATTGTTCGGCGTTGGCCGGATCAAGCTGGGACATTAAAACGTATTGATTAGATAGGATCAGACGTTGTGCATTAGTCATTTCCATTATTGACCTCACTGTAATCGATGTTGGTATCCCCTTCCTACCTGAACTGCCAAGTATTTTGGGTATAAATTTGCTTAAGATTAGGTTAACAGCAATGGGTGATTGTGAAACATGATCTCAACACAGATTTAATCTTAACCGAGTAAATTATCGACAATTCTAGCACGTTTATTTCTGTGTCGTTAGCTTCTGGGTGTTATAGCTGATAGGTGAATGAGTCAATCAAAAGCAAAACACCAGCCATGTGCTGGTGTTGGATTTGCAGAAGGGAAGCTTAGTATTTTACGTTGTGATGATATTGCATTAGCACATCAACAATCTTATCCATGGTTTCTTTACTGGGCGGATTAACGCCCTCTAAAGGATAAGTTTCTCCCATCGCTTCCCATTTATGAGCGCCTAACTTGTGGTAAGGCAATAACTCAATTTTTTCAATATTATCCATATCTTGAATAAATTGTCCGAGTAGATGGGCCGATTCTTCATCATCTGTATAACCCGGAACGACCACATAACGTAGCCAAGTTGCTTTGCCAATCGTGTGTAGATAGCGTGCAAAATCTAACGTACGTTTATTGGATACCCCGATTAAGTCTTGATGAACATCATCTTTGATTTGTTTAATATCCAGTAGCACTAAATCAGTGACGTCCAAGACTTCATCAATCACCGGGGTGTATTTACGGATATAACCGTTGGTATCAAGGCAAGTGTGGATCCCTTCGGCTTTAGCCGCGCGAAAGACATCTCGTACAAATTCAGGTTGGAGCATCGATTCACCACCGGAGCAGGTGATCCCGCCGCCTGAAGCGTTCATAAAATGTCGATAAGATTTCGCTTCTTTGATGATCTCTTCAACAGAGACTTCTTTACCTGAATGGGTATCCCATGTATCTCGGTTATGGCAATACTTACAACGAAATAAGCAACCTTGCAGAAAGAGGATAAATCGAATACCGGGGCCATCAACTGTACCGCAAGACTCAAATGAATGGATACGACCAGTAGTAGACATAAGTTGCTCTCATTTGCTGAATTTACCGACTATTTTATTACAAAAGGTAGGGTTTAAATAGGATTTCTTCGGGTAAGTTAAGTGTTGTTGGATGAGTTTTGTACTGAGGACGGGGTGTTAAAGTACCAAAGAGGATTAAGATCAGTAAGGTGAAGCTTAATCCTCAATCAGTGAGAGTGACTATCTTAATTTAGAAAAAGGCAAATAAAGACAGTGCTCCAGTGCCGTGGGTGCGGTGTTTACTTTCTTTATACTCAGCATTACTGGTGGTTAAAGTAAAACTTGCGCCGACATGAGGTCCATACCATACCACGCCAAGTACCGCGGTCGCTTGCAAAGGTTCTAGCGTCACCTGATAGGCACTGGGCTGTAGAGGTAATCCATCTAATGGCCTATCTCCTTCAATGGTTAAATCATTAAATCGATAACGTGCTTCGAGGCCTGCGAAAACGAACCACGCGGAGCGCGAAGCCCCGATCATCCCTGCGCGAAAAGGAGTTTCACTATCAATTTGCGCACTGCCAAAGTTAGCCGCTAAATCAGTCCCCCAGCGCAGCATCATACCTGAGGAAATATCGCTGCGAAAATTACCAACGTTCACTTCGCCAATGGCGGAGAGTTCCCAAGCATAGTGCGGATCGTAGGCGGTGCGATAGAGATTGAAGTGACTAAGATAACCAATACTACCGGCGATTTTATCGTCTATTTGGTAATCCCAGCCGTTAGGATCGCCAGACTTAGTGATGCTGTGAACGATTTTTTGCGCTTGTTCGGATAACGCGCTATCTCCAGTGGTACCTATCGTGAGATTAAATCGTTGTGCTTGCTGGGGATGTAAACTGATGTAATTAAACTCGCTGTGTAAAAATCCCGCATAAGGACGTTCATTCGGGGCAGGGGTATATTGCTCAATATCAGAAGGCGTCCACATTTTATGACCAATCATCACCTCCCATTTATCGATACTTGAGGCTCCCCAGAGTGAAAGACTGAATGGCTTGGCAAACCAATAGGGGGTAATCGGTCTTGAGGTATAGGAAAGAAAAAGCCCACTGGTGTATTCCCTATCCATGCCATAAACACCGTCATTATCGACTTTGAGGGAAAGGGTCGATTGGGTGGATGACCACACAAATGGAGCAAAAAGAATCAGCGGGAGTACACGTAATAATGTTAAAGCCATACGTTTTTCGTTGTCCGTAGTAAATACAAGAGTAGGTCAGAGATGGGCATGCCTATCATTCAGATCCATTAGACCCTAGTGTAACGCTTATTTTTCAGTAGGTAAGCAGATTTTTTTATGTAGCGATAGATGATGTGATATTGCAACGATTTATGCCATGCAAAAGAAAACCTCGCTCAGAGAGCGAGGTTTTTGATTAATATCGATCGATTGTCCGAATAACTTACAGTGATTCAGTAAACGTACGCGCGATAACGTCTTGCTGTTGCTCTGTCGTTAACGAGTTAAAACGTACCGCATAGCCAGACACACGAATAGTCAACTGTGGGTATTTCTCTGGGTGTTTAACCGCATCAAGTAACGTGTCACGGTTAAGCACGTTAACGTTCAAATGCTGACCGCCTTCAATGCCTGATTCGTGATGGAAGTAACCATCCATCAAACCAGCGAGGTTGGCACGTTGTGAATCCTGATCTTTACCTAGTGCATTTGGCACGATAGAGAAAGTATAAGAAATCCCATCTTTTGCATCAGCAAATGGCAGTTTACCAACCGAAGTTAATGAAGCTACCGCCCCTTTTTCATCACGGCCGTGCATTGGGTTAGCACCTGGAGCGAATGGCGCGCCAGCACGACGACCATCAGGTGTGTTACCCGTTTTCTTACCATAAACCACGTTAGAGGTGATGGTTAAGATAGACTGAGTCGGAATCGCATCACGGTAAGTTTTTAGTTTACGAATTTTGTTCATAAACACAGAAACGAGTTCGCAAGCAATATCATCAACGCGTGAGTCATTGTTACCAAATTTAGGATAGTCACCCTCGATTTCGAAGTCGATAGCAATACCATCTTCATCACGAATCGGTTTCACTTTCGCGTATTTCACGGCAGACAATGAGTCGGCAGCAACAGATAGACCAGCAATACCACAAGCCATAGTACGGCGTACATCGCGGTCATGCAGCGCCATAAGTGCCGCTTCATAGCTGTACTTATCGTGCATGTAGTGGATAGCGTTCAATGAGGTGACATATTGTTTAGCTAACCAATCCATGAAGTGGTCCATCTTGTCCCATAGCTCATCATAGTCAAGATACTCACCAGTGATCTTGTCCATTTTAGGACCGACTTGGATTTTCAGTTTCTCATCGACACCACCGTTAATGGTGTAAAGCATGGTTTTCGCTAAGTTAGCGCGAGCACCAAAGAATTGCATTTGTTTACCGACGATCATTGGCGATACACAACAAGCGATTGCGTAATCATCAGAGTCCATGTCTGGGCGCATCAAGTCATCGTTTTCGTACTGAATCGATGAAGTATCGATCGATACTTTGGCGCAGAAACGTTTGAAACCATCAGGCAGTTTTTCAGACCAAAGCACAGTGATGTTTGGCTCTGGAGATGGTCCCATAGTGTATAGGCTGTTTAGGAAACGGAAGTTAGTACGAGTGACTAGCGTACGGCCGTCAAGACCCATACCACCCATAGATTCGGTTGCCCAAATTGGGTCGCCAGAGAAGAGTTCATCGTATTCAGGGGTACGAAGGAAGCGAACCATACGTAGTTTCATCACGAAATGGTCAATCATCTCTTGAGCTTGAGCTTCAGTGATTTTACCTGCTTTCATATCGCGTTCGATATAGACGTCAAGGAACGTAGAGGTACGACCTAGAGACATCGCTGCGCCGTTTTGAGATTTAACAGCGGCAAGGTAGCCGAAGTAAGTCCACTGAATGGCTTCTTGCGCGGTCTCTGCTGGGCGAGAGATATCGAAACCATATTTTGCTGCCATTTTTTTCATCTGGCCAAGCGCGCGGTGTTGCTCTGCAATTTCTTCACGAAGTTGCATGGTCATATGCAGATCTTCGCCGTTTTCAAATTTCTCTTGCAGCGAAGTGAACTGAGCCAGTTTATCTTGCATTAAGAAGTCAATACCGTACAACGCAACGCGGCGATAGTCACCGATAATACGACCACGGCCATAAGCATCAGGAAGACCCGTCAATACCCCTGATTTACGGCAGGCTAAGATTTCTGGAGTGTAAATATCGAACACGCCAGCATTGTGCGTTTTGCGGTATTCGGTATAGATTTTTTTAACTTGAGGATCAAGCTCACGATCGTAGGCTTTGCATGAGCTTTCAACCATACGGATACCACCGTTAGGGATCAGCGCACGCTTAAGAGGTTTCTCAGTTTGAAGACCAACGATAGTCTCTAGATCTTTGTTAATGTAACCTGCATCGTGAGCAGTGATGGTAGAGATAACAGAAGTGTCAAAATCAACAGGCGCATGAGTTGCGTTTTCCTGTTTAATGCCTTCCATTACTTGTGCCCAAAGCTTATTGGTTGCTTCAGTACCTTCAGAAACTAGGAAAGATTCATCACCTTCATACGGTGTGTAGTTCTTTTGAATAAAATCACGAACGTTAACTTCATTTTGCCAGTTACCTGCAGCAAAACCTTCCCAAGCTTTAGCAAATTGCTCTGCCATGACATACCTACCTTTATATAGTAGAAAAAACACGTACTGTTTCGCCGTTGAGCCAGCTATCTTGTGTCACACAAGAGGCAGTACACTCTATGAATAACCTTATTTATCGTTAAACCGATATACTCATCTGTTTGAGTATAAATAGGATTACTCGTTCCCTTTAATAACCAATGTAAGCTAAAAAAAAATTGCAAACCTTAAACTAAATCAATAAAACTTCAAAAATTCAGATAAAGTTTGGGTAGTGTTTAAACACTACCCAAGGTACTACCAAGACTTGTGAATCATTGTAGACTCAATTTTGGTATCTTGCTTAATGTAGCCATGCCTTAAGACCGTATTGGCTCTCAAGCATACCGACTGCTAGCATAGCGACTAAACAGATAATTAATACCCCACAAGGAATGATAATTTTATCGATGAAAGATAAGCGTGAGGCGCGTTCTTTATCACCGATGAAACCATTATTATCCAAAAACATGGTTAATGCCCAAGCCAATACTGGATTGACGACCGCAGAACCAAAGATACAGATCCCCGCTGCCTGTGCATCTTTGGTATTTCTGACCATTTGCATGCCTGCTTCTAGTAGTGGAAGAAACACGCCGACTAATAGTGCAATACGCATAACGGGTGGCCATACCGCAACATCCATTGGGAAGCCAAGAATCGCGACGATAATACACAATGAACCCAATAAAATCGCGCCTGCTGGGATCGGACGTTTCGCGATGGCTGCCGGGATCATATAGGTTCCCCAAGACGATGTAATGTTACCACCACCAACGGCTGTACCGACCATTTGACGAACCGAGCACATGGTCATCGTGTCATCCACATCCATCAAGACTTTTTCTGTTTTACGCGGATAGTTAAGCTCTTGGAAAATTCGATGGCCTAAGAAGTCCGGTGACCACATTGCCACAGCAAGGATGGCGAAAGGTAGCGAAGCAATAAAGTGCTCTAAGTTAGGTAAACCAAGCATCCAACCTTGTTCGGTTGAGCCCCACCAGTAAACTGGACTTAAATTTGGTAGCCCCATTTCAGTTTGAAAGGTTAAATCAAAGCCAGCACCAAGTGCCAAAGCAATCAGTAAACCAGAAAAAGCACAGATAGGAATGGCTAACCAGCGTTTACCGTATTTAGCTAAAAGTGCATAGATAACAATGTTAATGCCCAATACGATTAAACCGATATAACCAAGGCTACCCGCTTCGATAGTCGCAGATTCCAAACCGGTTGCCCAGGTCTGAATGGAGCCAATTTGACTCATCGCACCGGTAAAACCGAGGAATATTAATAGTCCGCCAGCGGTGCCTTCCGATGTCAGGTTGACCAGCTTAGAGCCACCTTTAAAGTAGCTGAGTAATAGACCAAATACCCCCAATAAAATGGCTAAAGCAAGTGGGTGAGCACCTGCTAGGGCGATGGTAGCAATGAGGGGGATCATTGGTCCGTGGTTGCCAGCAAGGTTAGCGCGCGGATTAAAAAATCCAGAAGAAAGAATACAGAACAAAAGCGCGGGGATCAGCATTTCAACCCGAGCGACCTCAATCGCAAACTCTTTACCCAGTTCGATATGATCCCAAGCGGCGGTTAATCCTTCGGCCCAAGACATCATTACCGCAGAGTACATGGCAATAATACCAATGGTTCCAGCGAGAGCTGGGACCAAATCTTCCCATTCAAAGCGGAAGTCACGACCAGGAAGGTTCAACGCGAAGCGACGAGGCTTCATGATTTGCAGTTCATGGTCTAGATAATCGGAGCGGCTAGCAAACTCAGATGATGGACGATGCAGTTCTTGATAACTCTTCGTCTCGATGTCTGAACGCTCTTGATTGATGACGTCTGACATAGATTCCTCATATTAATAAAGTTAATAATTCTGGTTGAATTCAATGTAACTGGCGATTGGGAAAGCGATTATTTGCGTAGTGATAACGTTAGTTTTGTTATGCCATTGTGTTAACTAACATTATGACTATAGAGCATTATTAATCTTTTTATTTGTTGGCGAGTTTAACGTGCTAATCGACTAGGATGATTGATCTTGATCACTTTAAGATATTATATGAAATAAAACTACATAAAATCCCAAAAATCAGCCACATAGTGCCTACTTGTTTGAAATGTTTTTACACAAAATAGAATTTGCAACATAGCTTAAAATCATGGGTGTGATGCTTCGATACGGCCTGTGGGTTGAGAAATAGTATTGAAAATGCGCTTATCATTAAATGAAACCTGTTAACAAAGAGGGACTCAGGACACAAAAAAGCGGTCTCTGTTAACAAAAAACACACTTATCCAGATGGGTGATTTTCACCGCTGGTGGTTTTTTATTCCCCAATGTGATTTTTTAATGGCTTTATTTGACTTTAAATGCATATAAATAAAATAAAAATCCAAATTACCTATAGTTAACAATTTGTTGCGTGCTCGCAATTTGAATGCTAGTTTGTACCAAAAATGAGCAGGATTGCTCAGTGTTGATTCATGATAGGGAGCGAAAGCGCATGAATGATGTACCCGCGCTGGATATAAAAAATCTCCACAAAGCCTTTGGACAAAATGAGGTGTTAAAAGGCATTTCATTACAAGCTCACAAAGGGGATGTGATCTCGATTATTGGCTCATCGGGATCAGGAAAAAGTACCTTTCTACGCTGTATCAATCTTCTGGAAATACCGACTTCCGGTGAAATTTGGGTGAACAATGAATTAATCCAAATGAAAACTAACCGACAAGGCGCATCATTACCCGTTAGTGAAAAGCAAGTGCAACGAATTCGTTCGCGCCTTGCCATGGTGTTTCAAGGCTTTAATCTCTGGTCACATATGACGGTATTAGAAAATGTGATTGAAGCTCCCATTCATGTTCTGGGATTCGGTAAAGATCAAGCCATCGCGAGCGCAGAAAAACTGCTCAAAAAAGTCGGGTTATATGAACGCCGTGATTATTACCCCGGTCATTTATCTGGCGGTCAGCAGCAACGCGCAGCGATTGCTCGAGCTTTAGCCGTTGAACCAGAAGTATTACTGTTTGATGAACCCACATCGGCATTGGATCCGGAGCTTGTCGGCGAAGTGCTTGGGGTGATGAAAGATTTAGCGCAAGAAGGCAGAACCATGTTGGTTGTCACCCATGAAATGGCCTTTGCGCGAGATGTTTCTAATCATGTGCTGTTTTTGCATCAAGGTGTGGTTGAAGAGCAAGGCGATCCTCGCCAATTGTTTACTCAGCCAAACTCTCCTCGGTTAAAGCAATTTATCTCATCGATTTATTAAACGCTGAGGGTATCGCGCTACCTTGGTTAACCCCTTGGTTTTAACGGTAACTCAGATAGGGATTTCAACGTGTTATATCGTCACTGTTTCTTAATCCTCCTTGAGGAGAAAAAGAGCAGGGCAACCATACCATCACAGGAGTAGGGAAATGAAAAAGTGGTTATTAATCGTAGCGATAGCAGCCTCAGCATTGTCGGGTATTGCGCAAGCGAAAGAATGGAAAACGGTGCGTTTTGGCATTGAAGGCGCTTATCCTCCTTTTAGTTGGACAGAGGCGGATGGTTCACTGCGTGGGTTTGATGTGGACATGGCTAATGCGCTTTGTGCTGAAATGCAAGTGGAATGCGTGATTATTCCACAAGATTGGGATGGCATCATTCCGTCACTATTAGCTCGTCGTTACGATGCCATTATTGCGGCGATGTCCATTACTGAAGAGCGTAAAAAACGTGTTGATTTTACAAAGAAATACGCACAAATCCCGAATCGTTTCATTGCTAAAAAGGACGCTAATCTTGATTTTACGCCAGAAGGCCTAAAAGGGGTACGTATCGGTGTCCAACGAGCCACCACGCATGATAAATACCTAACCGATAACTATGGTCGTTCAGTCAATATCGTTCGATATGGATCATTTGATGATGCGTATCTTGATTTAGCGAATGGGCGAATCGCAGCGGTATTGGGTGATGCCTCTGCGCTAGAAGAAGGGATGCTTAATCGACCAGGAGGCGACGGTTATGAGTTTGTCGGACCTTCATTAACCGATCCTAAATGGTTTGGAGAAGGGATGGGGATTGCAGTTCGTAAACAAGATAAAGCCCTAACCGAACAACTTAACCGTGCGATAGCGTCGCTGCGAGAAAAAGGCATTTATCAACAAATCGCGGCACAATACTTTAGTTATGATGTGTATGGTGAGTAACCACGAAAACCTACGTAATTGGGGGTGAATTCGCCCCCATATTTTGAGCAAGGAAGGCGTAAATGCTCGATCTTCAAGGATATGAAACGGCTATTTTGCAAGGTGCGTGGCTGACGATTCAAGTGGCATTATGGTCACTGTTATTAGCGATGATACTGGGCATGCTCGGTGCATTAGCTAAGTTAGCGCCATACCGTTTTGCAAGAAGTATTGCCACGTTGTACACCACGGTAGTCAGAGGTATCCCCGATTTAGTCTTAATGATGCTGATTTTCTTTGGTGGGCAAATCTTATTAAATAACAGTTTATTTGCCATCAATGAATGGCTTAATTCACTCTTATTATCACGCAATCCCGATCATCAGTGGGTCTCTTACCTACCGGACTATATCAATGTCAGCCCATTTATTGCAGGAGTGTTGACGATAGGATTTATCTTTGGAGCTTACATGGCAGAGACTTTTCGCGGCGCGATGATGGCGGTTGATAAAGGTCAGCTAGAAGCGGCTAAAGCCTATGGTATGAGCGGGTTGCTCACTTTTCGCCGAATTCTGTTACCACAGATGGTGCGACACGCACTGCCTGGTTTTGGTAATAACTGGTTAGTGTTGTTAAAAACCACTGCATTGGTCTCGATTATTGGTTTAGAAGACATGGTTCGAGTCAGTTCATTAGCCGCCGGTTCAACGCAAATGCCTTTTACTTTCTATTTATCTGTTGCCTTGATTTTCCTATTTTTCACCAGCGTTTCCACCGGATTACTGAAGTGGGTTGAGCGTAAATTTACTATTCAAACGAGGTAGCGATGGATTTTTCAGTCATTTTACAAAGCTTACCTCTGTATTTTTCTGGCTTATGGACCACCGTTTGGTTGATGGGGTTATCTTTAGTAATCGGCTTAGCTGTGGCTATTCCCTTGGCGATTGCTCGTAATAGCTCACTGTGGGTGATATGGATGCCCGCTTGGTGTTATATCTATTTCTTTCGTGGCACTCCACTGTTAGTGCAGCTGTATTTGATCTATTACGGTATGGATCAATTCTTCCCAGTGAAGGATACCTGGTGGGAACATGCTTGGTTCTGTGCTTTGGTGGCCTTTATTTTAAACACTTCTGCTTATACCGCAGAGATTATCCGTGGCGCGATTAATGGTCTATCGAAAGGGGAAATTGAAGCGGCAAAAGCTTATGGCATGAGTCCATGGTTGACCTATCGGCGGATTGTTTTACCCAGCGCATTACGTCGAGCGTTGCCAGCATACAGTAATGAAGTCATTTTTATGCTGCACGGCAGCGCAGTGGCCGGTATTGTGACGATACTTGATCTTACGGGGACGGCTCGTTTAGTCAGCTCTCGTTACTATGCGCCTTTTGAAGCGTTTTTAGTCGCTGGACTGTTTTATTTATTGCTGACATTTTTGATTCTATGGTGCTTCAAGCTTGCCGAAAAACGTTTCTTGGCTTATTTAAGGCCGATCAGTTAGCACTAAATAAATGTTGATATAGGCTTTTCCTTGATCAGATGCTCTACTGTCCAGAGGGGAATGTACTCGGTGACTGTTAATAGCTAATAGCAAATCACCGAGTAAATGATTAATTACGCTTAAATACTGCCCAAATCGGCGCATGATCAGAGGGCTTTTCAATCGCTCGCAGTGGGTAATCAATATCGGATTCAACGCAGTCTATAGCGAGTGAAGGTGTCGCGAGAATGGTATCAATACGCAGGCCACGGTTATCATCAAATCCTCTAGAGCGGTAATCAAACCACGAAAATTTATCTTCAACGCTGGGATGAAGTTTACGGAAAGTATCTTCTAATCCCCAATCCAGTAAGCGTTGTAGCCATTGACGCTCTTCCGGTTGGAAAGAGCATTTCCCTGTTTTTAGCCAACGTTGACGGTTCACTTCACCAATACCAATGTCTAAATCGATAGGGCTGATGTTAATGTCACCCATCACAATGATCGCTTCATCTGGTGTGTGATAGTCGGTGAGATAATTCATTAAATCTTGATAAAATTGACGCTTATAAGGGAACTTGGTTTCGTGATGAATATTATCTCCTTGTGGGAAATAACCGTTCAATACCGTTACTTTATCGCCATTCTCATCAAGAAAGGTGCCGATAATCATTCGTTTCTGGTGGTCGTCATTATCCGTTGGAAAGCCTTTTTGCACTTCCAGTGGCGCTTTTTTACATAGCAATGCCACGCCGTAATGGGCTTTCTGGCCGTGAAAATAGACGTGATAACCCATCGCTTCCACCGCTTGGACAGGAAATGCTTCATCGTGCACTTTGATTTCTTGCAAGCCGATAATATCGGGTTGATGTTTATCAATTAGGGCTTGCAGCTGATGCAGTCTTGCTCGTAATCCATTGATATTAAAACTGACAATTTTCATTTATCTTCCTTTAATTTGCTTTCAAGGTCGCGTTTTACGTAATCGAGAGCGAGTAAGGCAGTACGTGGATCCACCTGATTCGATTCGAGAACATAGATAAGATCGACGGCCAACTTAATTTCATCGGGCGCATCATCTAAAGTTGGGAGAGGGGACATATCTCGTTCTCATCGTTCTATTGTGAGCCGTTATTCTGCAGGTTAATCAGTTGTGCTTCAATGATCGCTTTCGCTTGTTGGCAACGGTTAAGACGCTGTTTGGCTAAAAATAGCGCCTGTTGTGCCTGTGGATAGTAGCGTGCTGAGGTTTGTTCAAGTTGATATTGTCGGTTAAGCACTAACGTCAATAGACGCTGCTCCCATCGTTGATGCTGGATTAACTGTTCGGCTAATTGAGATTCACTCATATCCTTAGCTAAAGTAGGATGTTCGCTATCTAGCCCATCGCGTTGCAAACTATTCTCCCATTCGTCCACCACGCGTTGCAACGCCTCTAATTGAGCACATAAACGATCGCTTAGGTGTTCGACTTGCACCAGACAGGGGCTGGAGGCATGGCAAATGTGGTGTAATTGAGAGAGCGTCTGTTCCGCTTCATGCGCACACGACTTTAATGAGAAGACATTTTTTTTGAACAATTGATTATCAAACCAGCGCCTAGTGTGATGACGATATTGCGTGTCGATAAGCTCGGCGTGACGCATTAAGCATTGCAGCCGTTTAGTCGCCGATCCGAACCGGTCATCGTTAGTGATAGGTTTACTGTGAGTCAATCGTTTAGAGCGAGCGGGGAATAACGTTTTCACCATGATTATTCAATAATTCGTTGAAAAGGGGGAAGCGCATCCAAAAGAGCTTTACCGTAGCGTTTAGAGACGATACGTCGGTCAAGCAGCACTACTCGGCCAGAATCACTTTCTTTACGCAATAATCGCCCTACCGCTTGAATTAATTTTTTACTCGCCTCAGGGACACTAATTTGCAAGAAGGGATTACCACCGCGTTGCTGAATATATTCAGCATGGGCTTGTTCAACGGGGGAGCTAGGCACAGCAAAAGGAATTTTGGTTATGATGACGTTTTGTAAAAGTTCCCCCGGAAGATCGAGCCCTTCTGAAAAGCTACCAGTACCAAAAAGGATGCTTGTTTTGCCGCATTGCACGAGCATTTTATGTTTATTGAGCAGCTCAGTTCTGGATGTTGTACCTTGCATTTGCCAATCCCAAGCTTTTTTTAGAAATTTTTTGCTGATTTTTTGCTCAACTTCTTTCATTTGCCAGTAAGAAGCAAACAGGACCAAATTGGCTTGATTGGGGACAATGTACTGATGAATCTTTTCGACGAGATGATCGGTATATTGTGCCGCTTGCGGCTCATAATCCATCTTAGGGATCAATAGCTTGGCTTGGTTTTGATAATCAAACGGAGAGGATAAGGCTAAAAATCGTACGCCATCTTCTGGTTTTTCACTGATCCCAGCCTGACGACAAAAGAAACTGAATGAATTTAAGGCTCGCATCGTCGCAGAGACCAAAATCGCCCCCACACAGCGACTCCAAATTTGTTGATCCAACTGCCAACCAATTTCAAGAGGAGAGACATTAACAATATAGTCGCCTTCTCGTTCGCTATGGATTGCTAACCAGCGTGCGAGTGGGGCTCCTTTTTCTCGTTTAGGCTCAGCCATTAATTGCCAAACTTGGGCGAGTTTTTCTAAACGTTGTAAGAAAAAACCTAATTCGGCGAGAACAGGCTCAGCTAAACGGTTGGCCAGTTCACCGTCTTTGACACGTTCGGCGATTAAATCGGTAATTTTGCTCACGGCTTGGTTGGCTTTTTGAGAATGCAGCTTAAGCTCTTTAGCTTGTTCTTCAAGCCAGTTAGGCAGCTCACCATGTTCAAAACGCAGCACATTCTCTTCAAAAGCGCTGGAATCAAACTGATTTGGTAGTTGATTGAGGTGCGGGATCAGTTGTTGTAAGGCGTTACGCGCTTCATTTTCAAAGCGTGCGACTCGTTTGGCATCCGCTAGCGATATTGCGCGCGCGAGCGCTTGATTGAGCTTTTCTAACCAACTAACGCTGCCTTTCATACTGGCTGAGGCTGAGGCATGTTCACGGGCCACATGAGGCAGATGGTGCGCTTCGTCAAACACATAAATGGTATTTTCAGGTTCAGGAAGAATTACGCCTCCACCTAAGTCGGCGTCGGCCATCACCAAGCTGTGATTGGCAATAATGACATCGGCTTTATCCATTGCTGATCGAGCTTTTTGAAAAGGGCAATCTCGATGAGCGGCGAAGCTACCATTACAACTGTGTTTATCACTGACAATGGTTGACCACACCAAATCAGAGATAGGACTTGGCCAACTGTCTCTATCGCCATCCCACTGACCGTTTTTTAGCTGTAGATAAAGCGTTTGTAATTGTTCAATCTCTTTTGCTGCAGGTTTGGTTTCAAACATCGCTAACTGGTTGTCATCGTTACCACAAGCTGCCGCTAATTTTTCAGTACAGCAATAACGCTGTCTGCCCTTGGCGATCAGTAAAGAAAAGTTTTGATCGGTGATACGGCGATACAGCGGCAAATCTTTGTGCATTAGCTGTTCTTGCAAAGCCACGGTTGCGGTGGATATCACCACCTTACGTTGATTAAGCAGTGCAACGGGTATGACGGCCATTAGATAAGCGAGTGATTTACCAATCCCGGTTCCTGCTTCTGCAACGATCATGCGGGTTGAAGCGTGATATTGACCACAGAGAGTTTTAGCAATTTCTGCGACCAGAAAATTTTGTGCACGACGAGGGATAAAATTATCCAACTGATGGTGCAGATTTTGGTAACTGGTACGAATCGATTGTTGAATTTTTGTGGTTAACATAAAGGGACCTAAGTAGCAGGAGCCGGATAGTAACACAGCTTTTTAGATGAGCGGTGGGGAATTTTGTCGGATGAAATCGAAAATTTTGGAGCCATAAGCTCGATAATTGCCTGCTTTTAAATCAATTCTAGATCTTGCTCACAAAAAAAAACTGAACCTTCATACACTTAAGATGTTCAAGATGCATTTTGGTTTTTAAGCCTTTTTATTTTCTTAGTTTTGGTCTACTAATCTGGAAATTGCCTTTAATTTAGATTTAAGTTCTAATTATTGGCGTAATGTTAAACTATTTAACATTTATTATTAATTATGTTTTTCAGCTTTAATGC
>NZ_WXWI01000074.1:0-29455 GCF_009904895.1 Vibrio sp. V31_P5A7T61 | reverse complement strand
CTTATCAATAGAACAAAATTTTCATTTAAGTTATTGTTATTTAATGATTTTCGTTGTTTTTATAAATATTTTTTTTCATATTTGACATGTGCCGTATTCTTTTGCAATCTAAAGCTCGAATTTAGTGGCGATGGTAACTAACCGCAGAGTTAGCCGACCATCTTCTAAAACTAAGGGAACCGAAACGGAATTCCCATACTAAGAAAAGGCAGTGGATTATTATGAAAAAAACTCTAGTCGCACTACTGGTTGCCTCAGCAGCAACGTCAGTAAACGCAGCAGATATCTACAAATCGGACGACGTGACTGTTGATTTCTACGGTCAACTTCGTCAGCACGTTGAGTTTACAAACAAAAAAGACGCAAACGGTAACAGTGTCGATCCTAAAATCGAGCAAGGCTCTTCACGTGTTGGGGTAAACCTAACTTACAAAGCTCTTGAAGAAGGTTTGGACGTTGTTGCTAAAGTTGAGTACCGTGTTGGTGAAAGCTGGGAATTGCGTCAGCACTACATCGGTATGAGTTCAGAGTACGGTGTAATGACCTACGGTAAGCACAGCCCTCTTTATGATGATGTATACGGTGCTGAATATTCATACAATTATGGTTTGGCACCATATCGTGGTGGTCTGGATACTAAAGAAAACTTTTGGCAAAGCAGTGCAATTAAATACCAATTGGATCTAGACAATAGCTGGGTGAAAGCACAATACAACCTAGCTGAGAATAACACCAATGCTGAGTTGTTCGAGATCTATGCTGGTACCACTTATGATTCATGGGCACTGCATATTGGTGGCGCTTCAATGACTGACAAAGTTGGCGTGAAAAATGTTGAGTCAACTTACTTTGAAGCGACAGCTGAGTATCTACTAGGTAAAGGTAAAGTTGGTTTTACTTATGCTTATAACGAAGATAAGAACAAGCTGACTGATGGTAAAGTGAAATCTAATGGTTTCCACCTAGGTGCTAAGTACGAAGTTGCTCCAAAAACGTCGCTTTACGGTGGCGCACAATTTATCGACGGTAAGAACGATGCGGCCGACATTACTAACCTATACCTAGGTGCTGAGTATATGTTTGCTAAATGGGCACGTACTTATGTTGAATACGGTTTCAACGATACTGACAACGAGAAAAACGTAAGCAGCCTTGCTATCGGTGCTCGTGTTTACTGGTAATTCATAACGTTATCGTTACTATAAGCCCAGCATAGCTGGGCTTTTTTATGTTTTTTATGGGAGAAACGATTGTAATGACGACTTATATCAATCTAATCTGGCGTGGATGCTTACTGGTTTGCAGTATGGTTAGTCTAGCTCATGCGCAAGTGCAATTGGTGGTGCCTGAGGCGATTAACTTATCCGTAGTTAATTTAGAAAAACCGCGGCTCGAAGGTGGGCTATTTAGCAGCAATAAAACGCTAGTTTTGCCTAATGGGACGCATCAAATCGCTTTTCGTTACTCCCAGCCATTCGTGAATCGCGATACGGTAGAGACGGTCAGCAGTGAATTAGTCATATTGAAGTTTAATGCTGAAAATCAAAAGCTAACTTTTCAGTTACCCGATTATCGCAACGCCCAGCAAGCACGAAGAGAGATTGATCACTTTACTTGGCAATTGATTGATACTACCAACCAACGACCAATTGAACAGGTCAGTGACATTATCGCCATCAGCGGCTTTGTACTCGGACAAAATTTTATTGATAACGTGATAGAATACAATAAACAATCCGGCAAAGCGTCAATTAGCATGAGTTATCTGACGGTGGATAATCACGCTAAATCGATACCTAGTCACTCTCAGCCGCTTCCGACTGCCGATGAAGACTCTCTTGTCAGTCAACTGCAACAGCTCTATTTGCAAGCGAATCAGCAGCAGAAAGCCGTCTTTCGTCAATGGATCAGTCAGCAAGAGTAATTGGGAAGACTGAAAAACAATTTACCCACAGCATTGCTTGAATTTTTTACCGCTCCCACAGGGACATGGCTCATTACGTCCGACTTTATTGTGCTTTGGAAAGATGCCGTCAATGTAGAACCACTGCTTCTTTTCCCTCACAAAACGTGATTGTTCTTCTAGGCAAAGCGTTTGCTGCTGATCAATAAAGAAGGCTTTAAAGTGTACAAAGCCTTCGTTGGGATTATTCCCCAACCACGTTCGTACGACGTCTAATCCTGTCCATTGGCTATTGATTGAATCTGCGATGGCATCTCGCTGAAGCTCGGCGTGACAAGAGGGGTGATAAGTATTGATGACAAAATCGACTAAACCTAATACATGGGCACTATAGCGAGCTCGCATTAATTGCTCTGGAGTCTGTGCATTAGTAGGATCAGAATGAATCGGTTGGCAGCATTTGGCATATTCAACTTGACGTTGACAATAGCAGATATCCATAAAATAAAATCATCATAGAAAAATAATCAACGAAGTTTAAGGATAATGGAGATAGCTGTCTACTGATGGCTATTGAACAAATCTGCAGTCCAATGAACGGCTTGATGATAACAATCACTGATGGTTTGTTCAGGTAATGAGAGCTGGTGAGCAAGGTCGTTCACGGTTTGCCATTCGGCTTGTTCATACGCTTTAATCAGTTGCAATACCTTACCTAACTGACCGGACCCTGAAACAATCGCGTCTTTGACTTGCTGTTCAATCGGCATCTCTTCAATAATATCTGCCAAGGGTTGATCGAGTAAGCCATCAATCAATGAAAACATTCCTGTTAGGAAAGCATTACCTGATTGGTCGGCATTGGCAATATTGAGAGACAATAATTCACAATAACGAGCTCGCTGAATGGATAAACCATACAGTGCATCAGGCTTATCTTTATGAGTGGAGGCAATCGCGACTAAAGAGACAAAGCGACGTAATCTTGTCTCACCCAGATAAACTAGGGCTTGTTTAAAGGAGCGTATTTTTGAGCTCACCATGACCGAAGAATTGACAAAGGTCAGCAATTTATACGAGAGCGTCAAATCTTTACTGATTAATCTTCCTAACTCTTGATAGTTAATCTCTTCCTTGGCAATTTCTTTGCATAGTTGCACGATGGTTAAAAATGCGGGTTCCAGTGCTTTTCGTTGAATTAACGCTGGCTGACTAAAGAAATAACCTTGAAAATAACAAAACCCCGCTTGTTTTGCCAGTTCAAACTCTTGATAAGTTTCAACTTTTTCGGCTAAAAATTGAATATTATGTTTTTGATTTTTTTTAATAAATAGGCGTGCTTTTTCAATAGGAACAGTATGAATATCAAATTTTATAATGTGGACATGAGGTAAAAAAGCTGCCCACTCTTTACTGGGTACAAAATCATCGAGGGCAATAGTATAACCGAGCTTTTTGAGCTCAATGATCGCATTAAGGAGTTCCTCGGTGGGTGTACAGCCTTCCAGTACCTCGATAACTAAGTGACTGGAAGGAAATAGGGTTGGTACGAGGTTAATTAAGCTTTGATAAGGAAAATTAACAAATTCCCATAATTTTCCGGCACGATATTGTACTGACCAAAAGTGGTCTGATAACAATCGGCTGGTGGCAAGTTCGGCATCGATTTGTGGGAAGGTATTGTTAGGACCATCACGAAACAGTAGTTCATAACCGACGGTGTTACGATCTCGATCTAAAATCGGTTGCCTAGCAATATAGGAATACTTCAATAGCGTGCCCTTCTTTATTATCTATCCGTTGTCTATCGTCTTAACGTACCACCATTAATAGTAGTACGTCTGTTAAGCTAACCCAATGGATGCTCTTGAAAAGAGTCTTTGATTATTGAAAGCTAATCAACCTTTGTGATGAAAGGGAGCGTTTCTAAAGCGTAGCCTTGTGGAGAATAGCGCAGTACCGATCCTTGATGATGCCAATCGCCAAGAACGATCCGGATTTTTGTCCCATCTTTATCGATATGATGAATGGCTGGTCGATGGGTATGTCCATGGATCATCAGCGCGACTTGATGTTTGTTCATTACATTGACCACCTCGCTAGGGGTGACATCCATGATCTCCATGGCTTTATGAACTTTATCGCTGCGAATATCGGTTTGTACACGTCGAACAATACGTTTTTTTAAGCAATAAGGTAATCGGTTAAATACCCATTGTAGCCAAGGTTGATGGACTTTTTCACGGTAGGCTAAATAACGAACATCTTCGGTGCATAGGGTATCACCATGTAATACCACCGCGGATGTGCCGTACAAGTTGATCCGTGCCTCTTGCTCAAGTAAGGTCACGCCAGTGTCTTTAACAAAACGTTTACCCACTAAAAAGTCGCGATTACCATGGATGAAGTAACACGGTACACCAGCAGACGTCAGTTGTTGAAACTCTTGTTTAATTTGCTGACTAAAAGGGGTGGGATCATCATCTCCGATCCAAAAGTCGAATAAATCCCCCAATACGTAGAGAGCATCGGCTTGTATGGCGTCCTTGCGCATAAACTGAATGAAACAATCCGTAATATCGGGGCGCGAAGGGGTCAGATGAAGATCTGAGATAAACAGTGTGTGCATAAGGCCGTTAATGGAGCGCAGCCGCGCTCCATCCATTGATTATTCTGCGATAGTGGTATGAGTAATCACTACTTCATCCAGTGGGACGTCTTGATGCATGCCATAAGAACCGGTACTAACGGTTTTGATCTTATTAACAATATCCATACCTTCAATCACTTCACCAAAGACGCAGTATCCCCAGCCGTCACGACTTTCAGATTTAAAATCAAGGAAAGTGTTGTCATTGACGTTGATAAAGAATTGCGAGCTGGCTGAATGTGGATCCATGGTACGTGCCATTGCCAGTGTGCCTGTTTTATTGCTTAACCCATTGTTTGCTTCATTACGGATTGGCGCACGAGTGGCTTTTTCTCGTAGACCAGAAGTCATACCACCACCTTGGATCATAAAGCCATCAATCACACGATGAAAAAGCGTGTTATCGTAAAAACCATCACGACAGTATTGCAAAAAGTTAGCACTGGTTTCAGGGGCTTTCTCGGTATTCAGTTGAATTTTTACGTCACCAAAATTGGTATGTAGGGTGATCATAGCTATTACCTTTACTTGTTTTGTATGAATGGCTGATTTTAGCCTAACTTTTTGCGCATTCAAAACACCAAATGGATGACCTAGTGATAATAGAGTTGTTATACTCGTTCATCATTTTAGTAATTAACGGTAAGTAGATAGAGATCATGCTGAAGATTTATAACTCACTCACAAGACAGAAAGAGGAATTCAAACCCATTACAGCCGGAAAAGTTGGCATGTATGTCTGTGGAGTCACCATATACGATCTCTGTCATATTGGTCACGGTCGTACCTTTGTCTCTTTTGATGTGGTATCACGCTACTTACGCTATTTGGGTTATGATTTAACTTTCGTGCGCAACATTACTGATATTGATGACAAAATCATTAAACGTGCCGCTGAGAATCAAGAATCTTGTGACTCGTTGACGGAACGACTTATTCAAGAGATGTACACCGATTTTGATGCGCTCAATATATTGCGTCCTGATGTAGAACCACGTGCCACGGCTTATATTGAAGAAATCATTGCTTTGGTAGAACGGCTAATTGATCGCGGCTTTGCTTATGTTGCAGACAATGGCGATGTTATGTTTGAAGTCAGCAAATTTAAAGAGTATGGCCGACTCTCCAAGCAAGATTTAACCCAACTGCAGGCCGGTGCTCGCGTTGATATTGAGACTGCAAAACGTAGCCCACTCGATTTTGTATTATGGAAGATGTCTAAGCCGGGCGAACCCACGTGGCAATCCCCATGGGGGCCTGGACGTCCTGGTTGGCATATTGAGTGTTCAGCGATGAATTCTTCTATCTTGGGTAATCACTTTGATATCCATGGTGGTGGCTCGGATCTACAGTTTCCTCATCATGAAAATGAAATTGCCCAATCTTGCTGCGCTCATGATACCCAGTATGTGAATACTTGGATGCACAGTGGCATGGTGATGGTAGACAGAGAAAAAATGTCAAAATCGCTGGGTAATTTCTTTACCATTCGTGATGTGTTGCAACATTATGACCCAGAAACCGTACGTTATTTCTTAATGTCTGGGCATTATCGTAGCCAATTAAATTACAGTGAAGAAAACCTCACTCAAGCTCGAGCCTCTTTAGAGCGTCTCTATACTGCCTTGCGTGGTTTGGATATGACGGTCGCAGCGGCTGGTGGTGAAGAGTATGTCAGCCGCTTTACCAGCGCGATGAATGATGATTTTAATACCCCAGAGGCCTACTCGGTCTTATTTGATATGGCACGTGAAGTTAACCGACTTAAAACAGAAGATATGCTTCAGGCGAGTGCTTTAGGGGCATTAATGCGCGAGTTAGCGGATGTGATTGGTATTCTATACCAAGAGCCAGAACGCTTTTTGCAAAGTTCGGTTGCAAATGATGACCAAGCCGAGGAAATCGAAGCGTTGATCAAACTGCGTAATGACTCACGCGCGAATAAAGATTGGGCTAATGCGGATCTTGCTCGTCACAAGCTGACAGAGATGGGCATTATTTTAGAGGATGGTCCGAACGGAACCACTTGGCGACGCAAATAAGCGAACCATGTCTACGACACAGCGGGTTTATGGCCCGCTGTATTCTTTTCTGCTGAGTATTATCTTTTTATCTAACGTGGCGCGTGATGAATGACGCTTTATGCCTTGTCCACGATATTTTTAGCTATGTTAATGGTTTATCTTCACGGACTAGTGATAATCACACGTTGTTTAAGTCGTTCAACTAGGAATAAAACATGTCAATAATTCTGGGCATCGATCCCGGATCACGCATTACTGGTTATGGCGTTATTCGTCAACAAGGCCGTCAGCTTATTTATCTTGGTAGTGGTTGTATTCGTACCTCAGAGCAGGAGTTTCCTTTACGACTCAAACAAATTTACGCTGGAGTGAGTGAAATCATCACTCAATTTCAGCCAGATGCTTTTGCTATTGAACAAGTATTTATGGCGAAAAATGCCGATTCAGCGTTAAAACTGGGTCAAGCTCGTGGTAGTGCCATTGTCGCCGCCGTGAATGCTGATTTACCCGTTTATGAATACGCGGCACGCTTGATTAAACAAGCGGTGGTTGGGACAGGGGGAGCGGATAAAACTCAGGTCCAGCATATGGTGCAACAAATGTTAAAATTACCAGCAAAGCCTCAAGCGGATGCCGCGGATGCGTTAGGGGTTGCTATCTGCCATGCCAACACCAATAAAACGTTATTGGCTTTAGCTGGTAAAGCCACCCATGCTCGGCGTGGACGTTATCGCTGAGTTTAACTGGCTATCCATCCAGTTATTTATTATTATCTAACTCATTCTCTCCTAGTTATCAGCAAGGAAATTCCAGTGATTGGACGTCTGCGTGGCCTATTAATAGAAAAACAACCTCCGCAAATCGTGATTGAAGTCAATGGCGTTGGTTATGAAGTACAAATGCCGATGAGTTGTTTTTATGAACTGCCGAACATTAATGAAGAAGCGATCATCTACACGCATTTTGTGGTCCGCGAAGATGCCCAACTTTTGTATGGTTTTAATACGGTGAGCGAGCGGGCTTTATTTCGAGAAGTGATCAAAGCCAATGGGGTTGGTCCGAAGATGGGACTGGGGATTTTATCCGGTATGACGGCAAGCCAGTTTGTGGCTTGCGTTGAACGTGAGGATATCTCAACCTTGATTAAACTGCCTGGAGTAGGTAAAAAAACCGCCGAACGATTATTAGTTGAGATGAAAGACCGTCTTAAAGGCTGGGGAAGTGGCGACTTATTTACCCCAGCGACGGATGCTGCACCATTAGATCATTCCCCTGTAACTGCAGAGC
Organism: Vibrio sp. V31_P5A7T61; assembly: GCF_009904895.1. NCBI lineage: Bacteria > Pseudomonadati > Pseudomonadota > Gammaproteobacteria > Vibrionales > Vibrionaceae > Vibrio > Vibrio sp. V31_P5A7T61. The sequence continues at coordinate 21,591 of NZ_WXWI01000074.1, read as the reverse complement.
AAAATGCTCAAGAAGAGGCGATCAGTGCCTTACTTTCTTTAGGTTATAAACCCGTCCAAGCCTCTAAAGTGGTTTCTCAAATGGCAAAACCGGGAATGACCAGTGAGCAATTAATTAGAGAAGCATTAAAATCAATGGTCTGATGATGATAGGTTTATTGTCTGCGTGGCTGCAGCGTCTCACTTACCACCTTGAACTATGCTAATTAAGACTGACTCTGTCGCCCTTATCATTACACCATGGGAATCTCTGTTATGATCGAAGCCGATCGCCTTATTGCCCCAATCAGTCCTGCTTTTAAAGAGGAAGAAGTGATTGATCGGGCTATTCGACCGAAAAAACTTGCCGACTATCAAGGACAAGATCATGTTCGTGATCAAATGGAAATTTTTATCCAAGCGGCACAAAAACGCAGTGAACCTCTCGATCACTTATTAATTTTTGGTCCTCCTGGACTGGGGAAAACTACGTTAGCTAATATTGTCGCTAACGAAATGGACGTGAATATTCGTACTACCTCAGGTCCAGTATTGGAAAAAGCCGGTGATCTTGCCGCGTTGCTGACCAATTTGGATGAAAATGATGTTCTATTTATTGATGAAATTCATCGTCTGAGTCCAATGATCGAAGAAGTACTCTATCCTGCTATGGAAGATTACCAATTAGATATTATGATCGGTGAAGGTCCTGCTGCTCGGTCAATTAAAATCGATTTGCCGCCTTTTACCCTGATTGGAGCTACCACCCGCGCTGGATCGCTCACTTCACCATTACGCGACCGCTTTGGTATTGTCCAACGTCTAGAATATTACAATGTCGCTGATTTACAGAATATTGTGCAGCGCAGCGCGCAATGCCTTGGACTATCAATGGATGCGGATGGGGCATTAGAGGTCGCGCGCCGCGCGCGAGGTACACCACGGATTGCTAACCGCTTATTGCGCCGAGTGCGAGATTATGCAGAAGTGAAAGGAAATGGACATATCTGTCTGGATACGGCGGGTAAAGCGCTCGATATGCTTGATGTCGATCATCTCGGTTTTGATTATATGGACAGAAAGCTACTGTTGGCGATCATGGAAAAATTCTCTGGTGGCCCGGTTGGGCTTGATAACTTGGCCGCGGCGATTGGCGAAGAGAAAGATACCATTGAGGATGTATTAGAACCTTTCCTTATTCAGCAAGGTTATTTGCAGCGTACCCCTCGTGGACGTATTGCAACCGATCGAGCTTATCTGCATTTTGGAATAGAAAAGTAGTCTCTGATTTCAATTCGATACGCTATTTCATCATTAATCGAGGTAAAGCTTCGCTTTTCTGATCAATAACCTCAATACTGCCGAATGCTTCAACTATCGGCAGTATTGAGGTTACCTTATCTGCAAAATATCTCCTGTGATTCCTTTATGACCATGTCATACGTGCTCTATATGATTTATGTGTGTTTATGTCAGAGCCTAGCTGGCTATTGAGTGGCGACATGAACCGACGTGAGGAGAGTGCTTAATACTCCACGATAGAAAAAGCGGAATAAGCTCAAAATATTTTTATTTCGGTCACATTTTTACACATTACTTAAAATGACGAAAAATAGACTAATTGAGTTTATTGTTAACTGATTGTGTTTAATATCCGTATCCACTCTGCTTTTTTTTACCTTATTAAAACACCCAATCTGACCTTTTCTTGATTTGTATCATTTTGTTGTTTTTTTGCGCATTGATGTGTCACGGAAATTGATTTAAATCAAAGCGCTTTCCCAAACAAACCCTTTGAAACTCAGGGTCTTTGGCAGTAGTATTAGTCGCAGCTATATTAGCTAGAGCTTAACGATTTACTAACCACAACGGCACATAATTGCAACAATTCATTACAAGAAATTAAGCGGTGATCTTACGTTTAATTCACGTATACGTTGGGCGTTATGTCATAAGTGTCATTCAGCCGACACAAAGGAGTTACCATGATTGATGTAGTGGAGCTATCGCGGTTGCAGTTTGCACTGACAGCGATGTATCACTTCTTATTCGTTCCATTGACTTTGGGCATGGCGTTTTTACTCGCCATTATGGAGTCACTTTATGTAATGACCGATAAGCAAATCTATAAGGACATGACAAAGTTCTGGGGTAAGCTTTTCGGGATTAACTTTGCACTGGGTGTGGCGACTGGCTTGACCATGGAGTTCCAGTTCGGAACTAACTGGTCTTACTATTCCCACTACGTCGGCGATATTTTTGGTGCGCCGCTCGCCATTGAAGCGCTGGTCGCTTTCTTTTTAGAATCAACCTTTGTCGGTTTGTTCTTCTTTGGATGGGATAGGCTTTCTAAACGCCAACACCTTACCGTAACTTGGCTGGTTGCTTTAGGCTCTAGTTTCTCTGCCTTGTGGATTCTTGTTGCTAACGGTTGGATGCAAAACCCTGTAGGTGCTGAGTTCAATTTTGAAACCATGCGTATGGAGATGGTTAGCTTTGCTGATGTGGTACTCAACCCGGTGGCACAAGTTAAATTCGTTCATACAGTGGCAGCTGGATACACCACCGGGGCGATGTTTATTCTTGGTATCAGCGCTTACTACCTACTGAAGGGACGTGATGTTGCGTTCGCTCGTCGCTCATTTGCTATCGCTGCCTCTTTTGGTATTGCCGCAGTTCTGTCTGTAATTGTACTTGGTGATGAATCAGGTTATGAGCTGGGTGATGTACAAAAGGTAAAACTAGCGGCTATCGAGTCTGAGTGGCACACTGAACCTGCTCCTGCTGCGTTTACCCTATTTGGTATTCCTAACCAAGAAACGATGCAAACGGATTATGCGGTCAAAATTCCTTATCTGATGGGGATTATCGCGACTCGTTCATTAGATAAAGAAGTCACCGGTTTACGTGATCTACGTGAAGAGCATTTAGATCGTATCCGTAATGGTATGTATGCCTACGACCTATTACAGCAACTTCGTGCTGGTGATAAATCGGAAGAGAACATGCTGGCCTTTAATGAGGTTAAGCAAGATCTCGGTTATGGCTTACTGCTAAAACGATACACTGAGAATGTTGTTGATGCCACAGAGGCGCAAATCCAAGCCGCGGCAGACGATTCTATCCCTACGGTATGGCCGCTATTCTGGTCTTTCCGTATCATGGTGGTCTGTGGCTTTATTATGTTGTTTGTGTTCGGCGCAGCGTTTGTTCAAACTTGTCGCCAAAAAATCGAGCAGAAAAAGTGGGTGCTCAAAGCGGCACTATGGAGTATTCCATTACCATGGATTGCTGCTGAGGCGGGTTGGTTTGTCGCTGAATACGGTCGTCAGCCTTGGGCGGTCGGTGAAATACTTCCGGTTAACGTTGCTGCATCCGCATTGACGGCGGGACAAATTTGGACATCACTGATTGCGATCTTAGCGCTGTATACGTTATTCCTTATTGCTGAAGTGTATTTAATGCTGAAGTTCATTCGTAAAGGCCCAAGTAGCTTGAAAACTGGCCGCTACCATTTCGAACAAAATGGCAGCTCGTTGGAAGACAAAGTCAACCGTCAAGTCGAAGCCTAGGCAAGGAGAAAGCAATATGTTTGATTACGAGATCTTACGACTGATTTGGTGGGTACTGATTGGTGTCCTACTTATCGGTTTTGCCATCACCGATGGCTTTGATATGGGGGTTGGAGCATTAGTCCCTATTTTGGGTAAAAACGACTCTGAGCGTCGAGTGATGATTAACTCGATTGCCCCTCACTGGGATGGTAACCAGGTGTGGCTCATTACCGCTGGTGGTGCACTATTTGCCGCTTGGCCTTTGGTTTATGCCACATCATTCTCTGGATTTTATCTGGCGATGATGGTCACTCTTGCTGCGCTTTGGTTACGCCCTCTGGGCTTAGACTATCGCTCTAAGATAGAAGATCCAAAATGGCGTAATACCTGGGACATTTGTATCTCGATCAGTGGTTTTGTGCCACCAATCATTTTCGGTGTCGCGTTTGGTAACTTGTTACAGGGCGTTCCTTTCCAATTGAACGAACTGATGATGCCAAGTTATCACGGTTCATTCTTTGGTTTGCTCAATCCTTTTGCTTTAGTGTGCGGATTAGTTAGCTTGTTTATGATCTTGATGCAAGGTGCCACGTGGTTACAAATGAAAACCACCAGCGATTTGCATACTCGTGCACGCAATACCGCACAATTAGCCGGTTTGTTAACCTTTGTCTTGTTTGTGTTGGGTGGTTTTTGGATTCAACATATTGATGGTTATGTGATTGTCAGTGCAATTGATACTTCGGCTGCCTCTAATCCGCTAAATAAAGAAGTAATTCGTGAAGCGGGTGCTTGGATGCATAATTTCCAACAGTATCCTATCTTGTGGTTAGCTCCTGCGCTTGGGGTGGTTATGCCGCTACTGGCTGTTTTAGCGTCACGTTTTGAAAAATGCGCTTTGGCGTTTTTAGTATCAAGTCTTGGTAATGCTGGGATCATCTTAACCGCTGGTTTTGCGATGTTCCCATTTGTCATGCCTTCAGACTTAGTACCAAGTCATAGCCTAACCATGTGGGATGCAACATCGAGTGAGTTAACTCTGAACTTAATGACTGGGGTAGCTTTTGTTATGGTCCCTATTATCTTGAGTTACACGGTATGGTCTTACTATAAAATGTTCGGTCGCTTGGATAACAAGTACATCGAAGATAACAACAACTCACTTTACTAAGGAGCGAAACAATGTGGTATTTTGCATGGATTCTTGGTGTATTGCTGGCTTGTGCGTTTGGCATCATCAATGCTCTTTGGTTAGAGCACTCTGAAATGATGGATAAAGACCGTGAGTGATTGGTCTGAACGACTCACTAGACTGCATCAACCATTAGATAAAGGTGCTCTTAGAGCATTAGTTATGGTGTTAGGGTTTTACCATGTTGCAATGGTCATGTGGGATCCTGAAGCCTATGCAGTGAGTATTGGTGGGTTCAATGCCATTATTGGTCCATTACTGATTTGGGCAATGTGTTCAAGTATGGTTTACGGGGTTGGTTTCAAGCCACGTTATTGGTTATGGCAAGGCGTTTTTAGTCCTTACTTTTCACTGCCAATCCTCGTTGGGTTCTTGTTCTTGCGTTTTTCAGGAGCATCGTAAAGTCATTCATAAGACTGACACGACAGCAAAGTAACGATAGCGCTATCTTTTAATCAGATAGCGCTATTTTTTTTAGCACATTCCAACAAAATCTTACGCTTCTTCTTGTACTCGCGCTGCCGAGATGCGGTATAGTAATCAACTCATCTTAACCATGACTGAGGCGACTTGGCATTATGGGGCAAATTTTTGATTGGCCGATAACGGTCTATTATGAAGACACCGACGCGGGTGGTGTGGTTTATCATGCCAATTATCTGAAGTTCTTTGAACGTGCGCGTACCGAAATATTGCGTTCGTTGGGTTTTTCTCAACAGCAATTATTGGAACAAAATATCGGTTTCGTGGTCCGAAGTGCGAGTGTTGATTTCATCCGTGCTGCACGTTTGGATGATCAATTAACCGTGAAAACCTCGGTCGTTGAACTTAAAAAAGTCTCTTTAACTTTCTGTCAAGAGCTGGTCAATCCTAACGGACAGCTATTGTGTAAAGCCTTAGTTAAGGTAGCATGTATCGATAACCAGAAAATGAGGCCGATTGGATTGCCTCAATCAATGATTTTGGAGTTTACTCATAGTGACTGCTGATATTTCAATGCTCGATCTATTTTTACAAGCCAGTTTACTGGTTAAATTGGTGATGTTAATTCTTTTAGCTATGTCAGTTGCTTCTTGGGCAGTGATTATTAAACGTCATAAAGCATTGGCACAAGCGGAACGTCAAGCCGAAGAATTTGAAGATAAATTTTGGTCAGGCACCGACCTGTCTATTTTGTATCAAGAGGTCAAAAAGCGTAAAGATACGCTAGAAGGTACCGAAGAGATTTTCTACAGCGGTTTTACCGAGTTTGCTCGTTTACACAAAAGTAACGCCAATGCACCAGATTATATTATGGAAGGTACCGGGCGGACGATGAGAGTGACCGTCGCTCGTGAAGTTGATGAGCTAGAAGCGCATTTGCCTTTTTTAGCGACAGTTGGCTCAATTACTCCATATATCGGCCTATTTGGAACGGTCTGGGGGATTATGCATGCCTTTATCGCCTTAGGTGCTGTTAAGCAGGCGACGTTAGCCATGGTAGCTCCTGGTATTGCCGAAGCTTTGGTCGCAACAGCAATGGGTCTGTTTGCTGCCATTCCAGCCGTCATTGCTTATAATCGATTCAGCAGTAAAGTGACTAAGCTAGAACATATTTACGCTACTTTTTCCGAAGAGTTTCATAGTATTTTACACCGCCAAGCGATGGCGGGTAGGGAATAACGCATGACTGGCTATCAACCGAAGAAACGGAAGATGACAGCAGAGATCAATGTCGTACCCTATATCGATGTCATGTTGGTGTTGTTGATCATCTTTATGGTGACCTCACCTTTTATTACTCAAGGGGTAGAGGTTGAGTTGCCGAGAACGACCATCGCTCAATCAACGGCAGAGCTTGCTGGAGACAGTGAAGCAAGCTTTATCATTGTTGAGGTTGATCAAGCGGGTAACTTAGGACTAAGCGTCAATGATGAAGAGATGCAACGTGGACTCTCATTGCAAGATTTGATTGTTCGAGTAAAAGCTGAGTTATCATTAAAACCGGATTCACCCGTTGCCGTTGGGGGAGATGCTGCGACACCGTATGCGGAAATCGTCTTAGTTTTAGATGAATTGAGTCGAGCCGGTGTTGCAAAAGTCGGTCTATTAACAGACATAAAATAATAGGTTTGCCATTGCTAATGAAAGCAAAAAAAACATTGCAACGTGCCGATAACAAACCATGGTTGATTTCGGTTGCCCTTCATGTTCTTTTAGTTGTGGTGCTTTTTTGGGGGGCGGATTTTACACAGTCAAAACCAGAAACGCCTTCTGCTGGAGCGATGATGCAAGCGGTCGTGATTGATCCTAGCTTGATTCAACAACAAGCACAGCAGATACGTAACCAGCGCGAGGCTGCGGCAAAACAAGAGCAAGAGCGATTAGATAAGCTGCGTCGTGAAACCGAACAGCTGGAACGTAACCGAAAAGCCGAAGAAGAGCGCATTCGTCAACTGAAAGAGCAGCAAGCGCGAGAGGCACAAGCGGCTCGAGAAGCTGAGCGGGTTCGTCAACAGCAAGAACAACAGCGTCAAGTGGCTGAAGAAAAAGCGCGTCAAGAGCAAGCAGCCAAAAAAGCCGAAGCGGAGCGAGTAGCAAGAGAAGCCGCGGCAGCGAAAGCAGAACAAGAGCGTATTGCTCGTGAGAAAGCAGCTCAGGCCGCGCAAGAAAAGGCGCGTCAAGAACAAGAAGCAGCAAAGCGTGCTGAACAAGAACGAATTGCGAAAGAAAAAGCCGCTAAAGAGGCGGCAGAAAAAGCTCGACAAGAGCAGCAACGTTTGGCTCGACTAGAGCGTGAACGCAAAGAGCAAGAAGCGGCGATGAACAGCATTTTTTCTGGTCTGGAAAGTGAAGCGCAAAGCATTTCCGCAGCGCGATCACAGCATCTTGCCAATGAAGCGCAGCGTTGGGGAGCTATCTATACCCAAATGATCCAACAAAACTTGCTGCTTGAGGATAGTTTTCGAGGACGACAGTGTCGAGTTAATTTACGTCTCATCCCTACTGGCACAGATGCTATAGTAGGTGACGTTCAAGTACTCAATGGCGATAATCGGCTATGCGCAGCGACTAAGAGAGCGGTAGCAAAAGTTGGTAGTTTCCCTCTTCCTACCGCCGATGAAAAGGATCTTATTGAAAGGCTGAAAAACATTAATTTAACTGTAGCACCTGAGTAAAAGGAACCGTTTGTGTTAAAGCGATTAATAATAGGATGGTTACTGGTTTTCACCAGTAGTATGCAACTTGCCTATGGGGCACTAGAGTTGGTGATTACCGACGGTATTAATTCTGCTCGTCCAATTGCCATTGTTCCTTTTAAATGGGAAGGAAAAACACCACTACCGGAAGATATTTCGGCGGTGATTGCTTCCGATTTACAACGCAGTGGCAAGTTTAGTCCCATTGCCACCGATAGAATGCCACAAACGCCTTACAGTGAAACTGAGGTTACGTTTGATGCATGGACTCGAATTGGCGTTGATGCATTACTGACCGGTTCAATTACTCTCAATCAACAAGGTAATTATGTTATTAATTATCAGTTGGTTGACGTGGTTCGTGGCCAGTTGACCCAAGGGCAAAGCCGAGCGTTAAGTGCTGATGGGCAGCTTGTGCTGTCTAAAGATCATGTGTTATTTAACAAAGTCGCTACGGTACCTGCGCCACGAATGCGTGAATATGCGCATCGTATTTCTGATCTGGTTTATGAAGAACTAACAGGTGAAAAAGGCGCTTTTCTAACGCGTATCGCTTATGTTGTCGTTAATGATAAAGACGCTTTCCCTTATCAATTACGTGTTGCTGACTACGATGGTTATAATGAGCGCTTGGTGCTGCGTTCTAAACAGCCATTGATGTCTCCAGCGTGGTCACCAGACGGTCGTCAGTTGGCTTATGTCAGTTTTCAAAATGGCCAAGCTGAGATATTTATTATGGATATCTACACTGGGGAACGTGAAAAATTAACCTCATACCCAAGACATAATGGTGCACCGAGGTTTTCTCCAGATGGTAAAACACTGGCATTAGTTCTGTCGAAAACTGGGACGCTGCAAGTCTATACGCTTGATTTGGCTTCTCGTAAACTCACACAAATCACCCATGGCCGTTCAAATAATACCGAACCATTTTGGCATCCTGATGGTAAGTCGCTCATATTTACCTCAGATAGGGGTGGTAACCCGCAGATTTATCGAGTAAATTTGGCAAATCAGGCGGTGGACCGATTGACATGGCAAGGACGACAGAATCTCGGTGGGCAGATTACCCCGGATGGCCGATTCATGATCATGGTGAATCGAAGTAATTCAGGCTTTCATATCGCCAAACAAGATCTTGAGACTGGTGCATTACAAGTATTAACACAAACTTTGTTAGATGAGTCTCCAAGTATTGCTCCAAATGGTGGCATGGTTATTTATAGTTCGATGTATAATCAGGCCAACGTCTTATCGATGGTTTCTATTGATGGGCGATTTAAAGCAAGGTTACCGGCAACCAATGGACGAGTTAGATCGCCAGCGTGGTCTCCGTTTTTATAGCCTACATATAATTTAGCAACTAACTATTTCATAGTAAGGAAAATAAGATGCAACTTAATAAAGTTCTCAAGGGACTCCTAATTGCGCTACCTGTTTTAGCTATTACTGCATGTAGCTCAAGTGATGACGCCGCATCAGCGTCAGGTTCACAGACTAACCAAACTACGTCTGGTAGCGCGGGTGGTGTTGATACTACCGTTGTTTCTCCAATCGGTGAATATGGTCAGTTGTCAGAGCAAGAGCTTAAAGAGCAAGCACTTCGTGAAACGCAAACCATTTACTTTGCATTTGACAATGCCACTATCGCACGTAGTTACGAAGAAATGCTTGCTGCCCATGCTGCTTACCTAAGCAAAAACCCGAGTCTAAAAGTGACAGTAGAAGGCCACGCTGATGAGCGCGGTACGCCAGAGTACAACATTGCGCTTGGTGAGCGTCGTGCTAACGCTGTAGCCAAATATTTAGAGGCTCTGGGCGTACAAGCCAATCAAATTTCGATCGTGAGCTATGGTGAAGAAAAACCACTGGTTCTAGGTCAAACTGAAGAAGCTTACGCGAAGAACCGCCGAGCTGTTCTTGTTTACTAATTGAGGTATCCCTCATGTTCAGTAACTTAAAGCAAGTTTTTACGCTTACGTTACTGGCAAGTGCAGCGAGCATTACGCTCGCTGCACCAGCTCCAGTATCCGATCTTAGTCAGCGTTCAGTCTCAACGTCGGCTAACCGCGCCGTGTCAAATGAAGGTGATGTTGCCCGTTTAGAACGATTGCTTGAAAATCGCAACCGTATGCAGTTGCAAATGCAGCAGCAACTCGACGAAATGGCACTAGAAATTAATGAGCTCCGTGGCCAACTAGAAAGAAATACCTACGATATGCAGCAAATGTTGCAGCGCCAGCGTGAACTGTTTGTTGAACTCGATAATCTACGTAGTGCGGCTAAACAATCGCCATCTGCAGGTGCCATCGCTGCCAATCAAAGTGATGAGTTACCACTCGGTACTTTTAGTAGCGATGTAAACGAGCAAGCGGCTTATCAGAATGCCGTGGATTTAATTTTAAAAAAGCGTGATTACGCTGGTGCGATAGCAGCATTTGAAAAATTCCAAGCTGATTATCCGGATTCTAGTTTTGCGGCAAATGCCCACTACTGGCTTGGTCAGTTACATTTCGCTAAGCGACAAGATCAGCAGTCAGCGAAAAGTTTTGCGGCGGTATTAAGTTATTCCGATTCGAATAAACGCGCTGATGCTTTAGTCAAGCTCGGTGATATCGCTGCGCGTAATAATAATGCGGCGCAAGCAAAGAAATATTATCAGCAAGTAATTAATGAATATCCGAATAGTGCTTCGGCGAAAGCCGCTCAGGATAAATTAAAGTAACGAATTGATATAAATGGATAATGCTGAGCCACTCTTATGAGTGGCTTTTTTATTAAGTGTTCTATACCTCAACTACATTGAGTTGCAAGTAGGCGGCAAGTGAGAGAATTCCCATTAACATAGACAAACTATGCGATTAGGGTGGAATGTAGCCAACACCGCGGCAGCTTCAAATGGGGAGGGTATGTTGATTTCAGTCTGGTTTTTTTGTGTACGATGACCGATACAGTGTACAATATGCGAATTATTATAATGATCCATAGAGCAGAGCAATGAGTCACATACTGGATAAAATAGACACCGTTTACCCTTTCCCAGCTAAGCCTATTCCTCTTAGTGAGATGGAGAAAACCACCTATTTAGCAAGCATTAAGCGGTTACTAAAAGAGAAAGATGCTGTACTGATCGCCCACTACTATACTGACCCAGAAATTCAAGCCTTAGCTGAAGAGACGGGCGGCTTTGTCGGCGATTCACTAGAAATGGCTAAATTTGGTAATCGTCATTCTGCAACCACACTAATTATTGCTGGTGTACGTTTTATGGGGGAATCAGCGAAAATACTGACTCCAGAAAAGCGGATTCTGATGCCAACCTTAAAAGCCGAGTGTTCGCTTGATTTAGGTTGTCCTGCTGATAAGTTCACCGAATTTTGTGATGCCCATCCCGATCACACCGTTGTTGTTTATGCCAATACTTCAGCCGCAGTTAAAGCGCGCGCAGATTGGGTAGTTACCTCAAGCATTGCCTTAGATATTGTTGAGCATCTTGATTCACAAGATAAAAAGATTATCTGGGGACCAGATCGTCACCTTGGCGCTTATATTGCTAAAAAGACCGGAGCAGAAATGCTCTTGTGGCAAGGAGAGTGCGTAGTACATGATGAGTTTTCTGCCGATGCCTTACGCAAAATGAAAGGGTTGTATCCAGATGCTGCGATTCTCGTTCACCCTGAATCTCCGGCCAGCGTCGTTGAACTGGCTGATGCGGTTGGCTCGACCAGTCAATTAATCAAGGCAGCAAAAACACTCCCTCAATCAACCATGATTGTGGCAACGGACAAAGGCATTTTCTTTAAAATGCAGCAAATGGTGCCAGAGAAACAATTAATTGAAGCGCCCACGGCTGGTGCAGGAGCCACCTGCCGCAGCTGTGCTCATTGTCCGTGGATGGCAATGAATGGATTGAAAGCCATAGAACAAGCACTACGCGATGGCGGTGAAGAGCATGAGGTGTTTGTTGATGAAGTGACACGAGTGAAATCCTTGGTGCCTTTAAATCGCATGTTGGATTTTGCTGAGCAGCTCAATCTCCAAGTACAAGGGAACGCTTAATGAAAAAAACCGTCAGTTGCGACTGACGGTTTTTTTGAGTTGATGCTTTAGATGGTTGTGATCGCTGGCGTGGTTATTAAGAGTCAGACTCCGCTAAATCGGCGGCACGCTGAGTTAAACCACATAGCATCACAGGAATCGCGTTATAGATTTCAGTAAACTGATCTAAATCGTTCATGCCTTGTTCAGCTAAGGTGGCCAAAGACGTTTCTGGATCGTACAACATGCTCAACGATAACAACACACCCCCCATCAGGGCATTCTCTTGACTATTTTCTGGCATCAGCACTTCCCAATCATCACGCGTTAATTGCCAGCCCTGTAAAACCCCTTCACAGAAATCACGAGTATTCTGTGTGACGATATCTTCTTCATCCAGTTCACATCCTTTAGGCCAAGACCAACTGCCGTCTAAAAGAGCAGGGCGATATTCATTCCATAAACGGATAATCAACCCAAAATAGCTTTCCATCTGCTTTGCATCACTAAAGGGAGCCGTATCATCACCACCCCACAAAAATGGCAACCATTCTGAAGGAGGAAGAACATTCGGCGCGAGGGCCATGGCAGTAATAAAGCCCTGGGTTTTCGCTTCATTAAGAAGTTTATCTTCTAAATCTGCAGCGCTTAGAATATCGTTTAAGGTCAAAGTAAAGCCTCATAGTCAACAGCAAAAAGTGAAGTTATCTTAACTCTAAACGTACGATCAATGCGAGCATCCAGGGAACTGATGAAGGGTTTTTGAACAAATGAGGTAATAATTAGCCAAACAAGCCAAGATGTGAGTTTTTTTAAGATTTCTGCTTGACCCTATTAATGAATATCATTAAATTAGCGCCTCGTTAGCACAAGATGCTAGCCCATTACGGTGAGTTGTCCGAGTGGCTGAAGGAGCACGCCTGGAAAGTGTGTGTACGGCAACGTACCGAGAGTTCGAATCTCTCACTCACCGCCATATTCTAAAAAAGACGTCCTAGGGCGTCTTTTTTATCATAATCGATTAAAATCAAATATTTAAGATGCTTTCTGCAATGCCTTGACTTTGATGGGATTTATCTACCCCAAGCTTTGCTAAAATTACTATAGGAATTGGAGCTGGGCTACTCTTTTTGGTCAGCTAAATGCTTGACCTCTCGATACTGAACCCATAAACAAGATTGCCGATTAACTACGTTAAACTCGAGATATGTGGCGATCAATGGATTAACACTTGCGTGAAGTCATTAAATTCCGTAACCAATTACTGAAAACAAACCCGTCAATATCATCAAAAGTATCATCGAGAAGCCTATCTTTAATCTTGATTAAGTATGTGTCCTTTTCATTTCTTCGTTTTCATTTTTTAATTTGAGAATAAAAATGCCGCTCACACTTCAGTGAAAGGCATTACATCTTAAGGTATCTTGGTATCGTTGGTGCTAGCCACTTTCTCATCAAGTGGCTGCTAGACACGTTAGAATTTTAACTGGTAGTTCAAGGTATAAGTACGGCCTCGGCCTTTGTAATCGTATGCTGCAGCATCGTAGTGTGATGAATACCATAGCTGAGCGCGCTGCCCCCAAATAGTGGTGTAGTCGTGATCAAGCAGGTTGCGCACGCCAAAACCAATACTACCCATTGGCAGTTTGTAGCTTCCGACTAGGTCAAAGAGGGTATAACCATCCAGTTTATTTTCCGCATAATCTTTGTAGTCAAACATGGTTTGGCTTTGTAACTTAACCGCTAGATCCTCAGCATACCAACCCGCCCAAGCGCTGAGTTTGGATGTGCTGGCTTCTGTAGCGGTCATTTTTTCCCAGCCCTTATCGTTTTTGACTTCCGAAACCACGTAGTGGCCTGATGCCCCTAATTGTACATTGGCATGTACCCAGTAAGAGGCCATGGCTTCAAGACCATAAACTCGTTTTTTATCTTCGACTTCTTCAATCAATAAGGTTGTTTTATTGTAAGAAACCGATTTATCGGAAGTAGAATAGTACGCTGCGGTTTGTAGGTTGAGGCTATCTTTTTCTAAACGGTAGCCCAGCTCAAAGCTGTTGGTTTTTATCCCCGACATCTTAGAGCTGTCAACATTGATGCTGTCTTGTAACGTCCAGTGACTGCCGACCAGGCTGTAGTTACCTTGACCATAGTATTTCGCAGGATCAGCCAGATCGAAACCTTGTGAGAAGTTAGCCCAGATCTGAGAGTTGTTATTAAGATGATAGAGCGTGCCTAAGTTAAAAAGCCCCACGCTGTAGTCGGTTTTTCCTCCTGGCACAAGATCGGCAGAAGTTCCTTGACCTTCAGCAATCTTTTTCTGCTGCTGATAGCCTACAAAATCATCGATCTTATTGACCATATGTTGGTAGCGAAACCCTCCTTCAATAGACCAATCGTCTGTGATGCCGTAATCTGCTTGAACAAAACCGGCGACAGAACTAACTTTGATTCCTGGATAACGGCCAACTTGTGCGTAAGTACGGTTGATGAGGTTTCCTGAGTTATTGGCAATGGTTTTGTCGTACAGGGCTTGGTTACTCTCAAATTGATCTTGGTAAGCGTCAATACCATACACCAGATTCAGCCTATCAAAGTTCTTCGCCAGAGCGGCTTTGAGAGAGATGACATCGGTGATTTGCTGGCCAGATGTTTGATAGTAAGGAGTATAGGTTTGATCTTCTTTACGATAGGACGCTTCCGCAATTAATTGATGATTTAAGAATTGATCGTTGACGTAAGAAGCACTCAGCATTATACGCTGCGTGCCGTGTTCACGGTCTGAGTTAAAGCCGCTTCTCACGTCCACAAACGTATTATTGACGATATACAGGCCGTAAGGCGAGTTTTGCTGGCTATCATAATATTGCGCCAACAGGTTGAGCTTTTGAGTTTCAGATAGGTTCACCCCCATTGTGGTCATCACATCAACCGTTTGGTTGAATTGCAGAGAGCCTTGTGAAATGTCTGGTGTGACGATGGTGCCATGAGCATCAAAAAAGCCTTGGGTTTCTGTGTAAACCACAGATGCGCGAGCTTGAATTTTGTCATTACCCCCAGAGATAGATTGGCCGATTTTGTAGTCAAGATCCTCACTTGAATTGAAGCCAGACGTTGCGCCGACATAAGACTCAAACTCAAGTTCTTGACTTGTCGCTTTCTTGGTGATGATATTGATAACACCACCAGATGCGCCAGCACCGTAGATAGAGGTTGCACCAGAAAGTACTTCGATACGTTCAATGTTAAACGGATCGATGGAGTCCATATGGCGACTGATTTGACGCGAAGACTCGAGGGATACACCATCGATCATTACCAGCATTCTGCGCCCACGTAGATTTTGGCCGCTGTTGGTCCGTGCGCCAGAACTAACATCAAGGGATGGAATGGCGGAGGCGAGGATCTCGCCTAAGGTTTTACCACCTCGATACTCCTGTTCGATCTGCTCTGAGTCGATGAACCACACCGTTCCCGGAATATCACTGATCGCTTTCGGGGTGCGGCTTGAAACCACCACCATTTCGTCAAACAGTGTCCGTTCTTCTGCCATGACCGGAGTGGTAAAGAGCGCTGTGGTTACGACAATCGCTGCCGCTGAGAGTGACATAGGGGTAGGCTTGAGTAAATTTCCTTTTTTAGCTTTCATTTTCTTCTCTATAGGTGTGTAAAAATAAGCCCGCCGTTTGTGATGGTGGTTCGTTGGGCAGATTGAAACGTCACTTGCTTTGGAGCAACTGACAAAAATGAATTTAGGCGACCAGTTGCTTGGCGATGGCGCTTGGTGATAACCAATCAATCATTCCTTTGCCGGCATCGATATCGAAAAGGGGTTGTCCCGCAAGGCAATTGATGATGCGTGCACTGCGCCAGGCCATTAGGCTCAGTTGTGGTTCGGCAATCCCATGGCTATGCATCCCAGCATTGACGGCGAAGATCTTGTTACGTTGTTGCCCTTCCCACTTCAGCTCAAAATCAGGTGTCATTTGGTAGCGATTATCCTCATCCAGATCGAGTAGGGGGAGAATGGTGTTCAAACAAGCGGGATACGGTGCTTCAAAGCCCGTGGCAAGAATGACAATATCGGCGTCATAAGTTTCTAAACATGGGCCAAGCGCATTGCTGGCGATCAGTTTGAAGGCTCGATTTTGCACACTCATTTGAGTTAAGGTGCGATGGGGTAGCAGTCTGACCCATTTCTCCTCTTTAAGTACGTCAAATCGGTGGTAGAGCTCTTGGTAGATGGTTAATAAAGCTTTTTGTGTCACCCCATCTGAGGTGAGTTTCTGGTTTGCTACCTCTTGACGTTTGATGTTAGGTGACAAATTAAGGAAGGCATCAACGTAATCCGGTGCGAAAAATTCATTGGTAAATGGGGCCTCATCGAGAGGTTGATAATTCGCTCGGCGAGATAACCAGTCAAGTGACTTAGGTTTGCCCCACTTATGTTGTAACGCATTGATGAAAATATCTGCACCGCTTTGTCCACCACCGATGATCAGTACTCGTTTGCCAGTAAGGTTACGCTCTTTCAAACCCATATCCGCGGCATGGAACACGCGATCACCGAGGTGAGCTTTGGCGCATTCGGGTACTGAAGGGACTTTACCTGTACCAATACAGAGATTTTCTGCTTGATAAGAGCCTTGATTAGTGTAGAGCGTAAAAGCATCACCAGTGTACTCCACCCGCTCAACACGAGTAGAAAGTTGAACGTTATCCAACTGATGGGCAACCCAAGCGAGATAGTCAGAAAACTCGTGACGGCTAATGCATTGAAGCTCAGCAGACAGAAAGCGATAAAACTTTTTGTTCTTTACTAGATAAGAGATGAAGGAGTAACGGCTTTCTGGATGCACTGCGCTCACCAAGTCCTTCAAAAACATAGTTTGCATGTGGGTGTTATCGAGAAGTAGTCCTGGGTGCCAAGAAAAGTGGTCACGACTTTCAAAAAAACGTGCGGAAATTTGTGGCTTATCGGTTAGTAGGGCCGCAATACTAAGATTAAAAGGCCCGACGCCGATGCCGGCGAAATCCAGTTTGGTGTTGTTAGTGTATTCCATAAGTGCAATCCTTTTTTGAGTAATCTCGGCTTCGTTAACACCAAAATTAGGGTCATACGGTTAGTTAGCCTCGGTGTTCCAGTGCTTTGATTAATGGGTTGTCGAGCGTGTCATCCATGTCAGGCAGCATCCTTGATGCGCTAGCATCTGAGCTATGGCGAAATTTGGCTAAGTTGAGTCCAATCCGTAAAATTTTCGGCTTAAACAGGTCGAATTGTTCAAACCTTGGTTGGTACTCACTATTGGCGGACAGGTAAGTTTTCAGTCGGTCACCAAGTAGGCGGTAAAACTGCAGCTCGGAGAAGCCTAATTTGGCAACCAAGGGAGAAATAAAGCGTAAGGTGGTAACAAAATGGCCAGTTTGTAAGTCATGAATAATCAAATGTGCAGGTAGGCGAACAGTAACGTTTTTGACCCTTTCATCCAATGATGTTTGTTCTGGATACTCACTATCAACGAATCGCATATCGCCTTGAAAATCCTTGAGAAGAATGCGTTTCGGGATGTGGCTTTCTAGTACTAGAGTAACGTTTTGCCCATGCGCAATCAGCGAGACTCCATATTTACACAGTAGGTGGTAATAGGGGATCACGACCGCATCAAACAGTTTGCTGAGCCAATCTTCGACCGTTAACCCAGAGGCTTGAACGTATTCGGCGATCAGTGGCTGACCTTGATTGTCACTTTCCATCAGTGCCGCCATTAAGATCGCTCGTTCACCGGCTTTTAATTTGGAGGTAGCCGATTCACGCCAAATCACTCCGAGTAGTTCGTGGTAGCGATATGGGGCATTAGGAAGCAGAGAGTAGTCCGCTTGAGCTGCAAAAGCAGCGGCGGGCTCTTGCAATACTTCAGCCTGCTTAGCGATAAGTAGGGGATCTGACTTAAAGATCTGATCGATCCAATCTGAAGCCGTAGGGCCAGCAAGAATGTAGCGCCCCGGAATTCCACGGTAGCAGGAGGTATTCATTATTGTGAGTGGTAATTTAATGTCGTAACTCAAAGGACGAGTGATATTGCTTAATGTGCGCAACGACAGTTGAGGTAAGAATTGATCACCAAACTCGCCTAAATACACCAACTGTTTAGTCGAGATTTCACGTACAAACAGTAGAGCAAGCTTATTGCTCCATTGCCAAGGATGAACCGGAACATAACGATAATCGTGGAGATCAAGCTGATAAGAAGCTAACAGACTATCCATCTGTTTGATTTCTTCGCGGTGGATGGCGCTGTGCAACAAGGCTTGCCATGTGACTTTATCGTTAGTAGCGAGCTGTAAAATAGAGTGGTGAACGGCAACCCAACCCAATTGGAAGGCGCGTTCCGCTTCCGGTGCATACTGCTTTAAATCATCACTGCTCCAACCACGGCGGCCTTTGTTAAACACAAATTTTGGATGCCCATCAAAATAGGTTTGTTGTTGTTCGCACGGCAGCATGGCAAGATCTCGTGCGGTCATTGCTTGCTTGCGTTGCATGAGTTTGCAATCACCTAATAAGGTGGCATTGAGATCTTCGAGATGTTCGGCGAAGGCGTCATCCGGCATCTTGAGCATAGGTTGCAGATCTCGCATCAACAGTGCCGCCGAAATTGGCTGCTCTGCCTCTATCTCGGCATGGCGAGAAATTGAATAGGGGTCAATAATGACTTGTCCCCAAATATTCTCTTCGCCAGTAAAGTAATAACAAATACCATTGTCTAAGTTGAGCTGATAACCCTGCGCCGTTGACGTAAAGTGAAACGCTTGTTCATAGGCGAATTCACTGAGGATTTTGCTTACCATCTTCTGATTAGCCGCTGTCCAATACCGATGTAGCGCTAACTGATCCATTACCATCGCTCCGCAAAAAATTGCTCACGTGTCAGCATCAAGAGTGCTGAGCGTTTATGAGGGAAGTTGAATTCAAAACATTTTTGATAACCAAGCGGCAAAATACGATCAAATAAGCGCTCGTTATCTGCTCGCGGCTCCAG
This sequence comes from Vibrio sp. V31_P5A7T61, assembly GCF_009904895.1. NCBI lineage: Bacteria > Pseudomonadati > Pseudomonadota > Gammaproteobacteria > Vibrionales > Vibrionaceae > Vibrio > Vibrio sp. V31_P5A7T61. The sequence continues at coordinate 2,610 of NZ_WXWI01000074.1, read as the reverse complement.
CACAATGCGATTGGTGCGTACATCATCAATAAACAAATAGTGGCTGATGGCGCGCATCCAAGCGTCGAAATATTTAGGTCCGCGGAAGGCTTGTTCGCCAACCAGCAAATGGATACCGCGATCATAACTCTCTACGGCGTAATACGGGCTGAGTCGATCCTCGGCAACCCAATAGGCTTCTATATAACCAAATGGTTCACCATTAAATTCACCAATCAGCGGAATGATATGTGGTTGGGCAAGGCGCTGCTCAATAAATTCAGCGAGCTTTTCTTCACTCCATGCTTGTTCCCAAAAGTGCGCCACGCGAGGGGTGTTCATCCAGCGCGTAAAGCGTTGTAGATCTTTATCTAGCTCAATCACTCGGAAGCTAATGCTTAATTCGACATCAAAATCATACCGTTGGTAGACCTGGCCTTGTGGCATAGGCGGACGTAAAGGGTGAGGGCGGTATTGGTTGTTGGATTGAATAAGCTGCAGTGGAAAACGGCTTGATGGTTTGTGTTGGTGCCAAGAAAATGGCAATTGGTAAAAAACGCAGCGAGATACCTTTTGGTCAATTAGCGGTAAGAGTTGCTCAATCCAGGTTTGAATTTCAGGGTCACGAGCCGCCACTTTCAGCGTTTCAATCTGTTTCTCTTGGCTAAATAGTTGATCCATCTCGCGTATTAATTGCGGAGCAATGTCAGAGCATATTAGATCGCTAGCCTGTAGGGTTAACTCAATAACCGGCTGTGGTTCAGTGCTAAAAATAAAGGTATTGAACTTAGACATGAGCAATTTCCTCAATACGAGCGAGAGGGTTAGGTAAATCGAAATAGATCACTGCCGGATCGGGGATAGAGTTTTCATTAACGTTTTGTAGATAACAGAAAAAGTTACCTTTGCAGCACAGTGCGTCACTAGAGAGTACATAGCGCAAGCAAAGATCATCTTTTACTCCGCTTTGCAGCAGAGCGTTGAGGTTGTGATACAAAATTTCGATGAGCTCACTCTCTTCTATATCGACGTTAGCACAGATCGCGGAAATCAGATTGAAGGTGGAGTTGATAATCAGGTAGTAAGCGAAGTAGCGGCGTACTTTGTCTTGGTTCCAGTAGTTCTCGAGCGCTTCTTTTTGAGTACCAAGTTGTTCACCAAATAGCTTAAACGCTAAATCGGTATAGCCAGTGCCTTGACAGTCACGATAGTACATACCTACAGGCAAGCCTTGCTCTAATTGCATAACGATATTTTGTTGATGGGCTAAAAATACAACCCCAAAATTGGCCTGAATATGGAACAGAGGCACAACCGCATGGTGGCAATAAGCATCAAACCACAGGCTAGCCGCTTGATGTACAGAAAGGTTTTGTTGTGTGGCGTAATGCTGAATGCGTGCCGCGACAAGGCTACTACCACCGTACGGATTTTGTTGGGTGAGCGTTGCCAATACCACGGCTTCTTCTGCCGAATTATCCATCAATGGATTATCTCTAAATGCCACAAGGCTCTCGTCAATGATTTTGTCATTCAGATCTTTTAGACCTATATAGGCCGGTTCTTGCATCAATTGGAAACCTCGTCCATTACCGAGCTGCTTCGACAGTTGTGGTTGCTGGAACAGATCATTGAGTCGTGTTCCGCGAATCACTTCTTTCAGTGACAAGTTACGGATAGAATTGGTGAGTTTGACACTGAGTGAGAACTTGAGCATGTAAGGCAAGCCCGGCGCGTAAAGTGAGCGCGTGGACGAGGTTGGATACCAAGTTGCACCGAGTTGGCCTAGATTCTGAATTTGCTTGGTAGCAATGTAACCTTTAATTGATGGGTTCTCCGCCATGACATGCCATTGCCACGGATGAACAGGAAGCAGCCCATGACCTTGTTTCTGAGCACTCTGCAAAGCTTCAACTAGTCTAGGCTCATGCGCGATGAGTGCTGCAAATCGTTGGTTGAAATCAACGTCAGCAGAGCTGCCGTGAGTGAGCAGAGATTGCTCAACGCTCAGCCAGAAGAGTTTGAATTGGCCACCGAATTCAGGTGAGTAGAGCTTGGCATCATTCAGGCTAAATTGTTCACGGCTTTTTGGGGCTGGATGGAAAGAGTGGCCGATCAATAACCCTTGTTCTGCGGTTTTAAAATTCAGTTTTCCGGTAAATAGTTGTTGTTGATAAGGGGAGCTCTCGACAGCCTGCAGAGTGTTGTGATGGCTTTCTAGAACTCGTTTGATGAAGATTGTCTTTTGCGTTTCACTGATGCTGCCAACCAGCGCTGGCTCGTTAACTATGTATTCAATTAACTGTTCAATACTCAGTGCCTTAATGCTGCCTTGTGTATGCAAAAGGGCAGGAAAGCAATACTCATGGCTTCCTAGGGAAGAACAATAGCTAAGAGGAATAGTAATAGCGTTTGAGTTTGCAAGAGGGAGTCGATAAACCGGTTTGTCCCCCTCACAAGACAGTAGCTGTACTGTTCGACTTTCTCGTGCTAATGAATTAAGGAAACAAGCGATAGAAGGTTCATTCGAGTGTAGCCAATCGTATGATTTATCGAGATTAACCTGGACTTTGTTGCGATACATTCCGTTTTTCGCCATGTTATCAATTAAATATAAAGTAATGCTAATCG
>NZ_WXWI01000008.1:0-29505 GCF_009904895.1 Vibrio sp. V31_P5A7T61 | reverse complement strand
CAGTGAGCCAACATAAAAAATACCCTCAAACATGAAATGCTTGAGGGTATTTTCAACCAACCACAGGATCGTTCAACTGATCATTTGCTTAACTGATCGGTGTTAGGCTTAGGCCAGCTTTTTGCGTTTTATGGCCATCAGCACACACTGCCACCGATGATTTGCCTGTCTTGTTTGCTGTGATAACAAGTTTGAATCATGACTCGTACGGCTGCTATGAGCGGTTCTAATCCTAAGCTGGGTAATGATGGATTAGTCGCTGGAACTTGTTCTGGTAATGCTGGGATATGGATAAAGCCACTCGGAATATCATGTTGAGATAAATAATGCTGAACAGCATAAAATAGATGATTACAGACAAAGGTTCCTGCCGAGTAGGATACTTCGGCGGCGATCCCTGCTTGCTGTAAATCCTCCACCATGGCTTTGACCGGCAGGGTAGTAAAGTACGCCGCTGGTCCATCGGCAATAATGGCTTCATCGATCGGTTGATGACCAGCATTATCGGCTATCCGGTAGTCATCAAGATTAATGGCTACTAGCTCAGGTGTAATGGCGGCACGTCCACTGGCTTGCCCGAACATCAAGACTAAATCGGGTTGATGGGTCTTAATTGCATTGATGGCAACTTCAGCGGCTTGATAACGGACCACGGGCAGAACACAACCTATCACCTCGACCCCTGTTACGTGTAGCTGTTCTTTTGCGTTGAGTAATGCCTGCGATGGGTTAAGGCTATCCTCTCCAAAAGGCTCAAAGCCGGTGAGCAGTACTTTAAACATCCATGTAAATCCTTATAAAGCGGGGTTATGGGGCAGTTTATCTTGTGCTCGGTTTTTATCACAAGCGACCTTTCTTTACTATTTTTAACCGGCAGCCATGCTCATCAATATTGATGAGCATGGGTTATTTTTCTTGTAATCTCAGGTTCTAGGTTTCGGCTTGAGTTATCACAATGGTTACTGTGCTAATCTCTCCAGTAGGTTGATCAAGAGTTTTATCCGAGGTTCAATGGAGTCCAGTAAGAGATATTCATCTTCGCTGTGGAATCCAGCACCAATTGGACCAAATCCATCTAACGTTGGAATGCCTAAAATTGCTGTGGCATTGGCATCGGAACCGCCACCCACTGCTTGCCAATTAATAACTAGACCGATTTCACTTCCTACTTGCTCGACGATATTCATGAATGATTGGGTTTCATCGCTCGGAATCATCGCGGGTTTATAGGCCTCACGATGTAAAGAAATTTTAATCCCATCAAGGTATGGTTGCTCTATCATGCTGATTAACTGATGATTAATATCATCGTATTCTTGATTGTTCCAAAAGCGGATATCAACAATAGCTTGTGCGTGATCTGGTACGATATTCGCGCCTGTCCCTCCAGACACAACGCCGACATTCAAAGTGGTTCCTGAAGATAAGTTGGTCATTTGATTGATTGCTAAAATCCAATGAGCCATTTCCGTGATAGCACTGCGACCTTTTTCTGGCTCATTACCAGCATGAGCGGCAATGCCTGAAAACTCGATTTTATACCGAGCCATCCCTTTGCGTGCTTTGACTAGGCTACCATCAGCACGAGCAGCTTCAGCAACCAAAACATAGCGAGCTTTTTTGGCACTATTTTGTATCCATTGATGAGAGTATAAAGATCCGGTTTCTTCATCTGGGTTCATGCAAATACAAATAGACAATTTATCTAAGGCGCTCTGGCTAAGGTTGCGCATTGCATAAACGATATTGAGTAGTCCAGACTTCATGTCTGATACGCCGGGACCATAGGCTTTTTGTGTATCAAATGTCATTGGTCGTTGAGCTGCGGTACCTGGAGGGAATACGGTATCCATATGGCCAATTAGCATTACATCGATAAGCTCTGATTCAGGTTTGTTACGAATTTCTAAACCGACCCCAGCTCTGTCACAATCAATCCGTTTCACTTGCCAACCGGCTAACTGTAGAAACTTGTTCTCGAATTGTTCAGCTATAAATTCAATACCATCTAGAGTGTAAGTTCCGCAGTCAACGTTTATCAGTGGGCGAAGTTCATTGAGATATTCTTCTAAAGAAAATGACATTTTTGTCTCCTAAACAAATAAATTCATGACTAACATGGCACCAAATGCATTAAGAATGGAGATGATAATCATCACTGGAATGTAACGACCTTCAGTACCAATAGGGCCCATAATTCGACCAATATACTGGACTTGTGAACCCATCAAATAAATAGCTGGAGCTAAAATAGCGATGTGGGCACCATTTAAAATGCCTTGATCAAAGAGAGTGATAACAACGCCAACGGCTCCTCCCATAGACATCCAAGCGCCAATTAATACTGCTGCCGCTTCACCTGGTAAGCCGAAAATAGCCATGATGGGTGAAAATAAAATACCAATCAGATCTAGTGCTCCTGTTATTTGTAATGCTTTGATGATCACAAAAGCCATTAATACATTAGGGACGGTTGATGTAGTCGCAATTACCCAGCCTTTTTTAGCACCTTCAACGAAAACATCAGTGATCATCGGTTTTTTTGTGGTTGATGATTGAATTTCAGATGGATTATTCATTATTTGCTCTCCGCTTGTGCCTGATGAGGGGTACTCGGTGGTGATTCTTTGCCTTCGGTAATATTGAGATAAACTCGGAAAACATTGGCTCCGATAATTTTAAAGATAAACATGACTGCAACGGCTAAGCCAATTGAAGAGGTCACCGCCAAAGAACCGTCAGCGAGGGTTAAAGTGAAGAGTACCGCCCCCGAGGAAAAGAAGTTAACAATCGTTGCACCGGCTGTGAATTGGAACATCGTGAAGATATCGGTTTCCCGCTTAGTTATTCGCCCCTCGTCTTTTAACTTACGAGTCATTGCCGCGCCAGCATCAGTACTTTGCAAGGAGGCTATGAGTGCTAATCCAGTATTACCTGGAATACTCATCAAGGGGCGTAATAGGGGAGTTAATAGTTTTCGAGCGGCATCGAGAGCGCCGTATTGTTCAAGGACATTAACATACCCAAGGCAAACATCACGGTAGGAATGAGTGAAAGTGCAAAGATGAATCCATCTCGAGCGCCACTTCCTCCATTGCCACGAAAAGAAGTTGATACAGTTTGCATCCCTTCTGCTGTTTCCGTAACACTATAGGCGACTTTACCAAATGAGCCATTGAGGGTAGTAAAGTCAAATACGCCGTACCATTCGTTAGACTGAAGCAGTCCAGAGAAAAAAACGACTGCAAACGTTAAGGCTAGATAACTTCCCCAAGTTACTTTTCTTTCATATTCGATAGGATTTGTCATAGTCAAGCTCTGTATTATCAAAAGATGAGCTTATCTTCTCCTGACTTGATATGAATAATGATGATCCCTATCAACAGAACGATTGGATAGTATGTTGTTTTGTTTTTGGTTTTAAATTTTGTGATTGTCCTCAAAATTAAATTATTAATCTAGTTAGCTAGAGGGCACCGTGTCGATGTTATTGATAATAGATTTTTCTTTTATTTAGTAAACTGTAGTCATAGATCAAAAAAGGGTTAGCAATCGCTAACCCTTGGTACTGTTTTTTGTTTTTATATACAGCAGGTTGTGTTTACAAAGCGGTCTTATTATTTAGGTACTTGGCAGCTCGGTTGCTTTACCTTCAGGTTCAGTTGTGGAAGCTTGGCCGGTTTTACGTAGGTATTTCTCTTCCCAATAAGTGGCATTTTTAATGCCAAGCTTGACAGGGTTGAAAGTAAATTCTTCAACGCCTTGCTTTTGTTGTTCTTCATAATCTTTTAGCGCCACGATGGTCGGTTTAGCCAAAAAGAAGATAATTAAAATACCAACAATATTGAGCCATGCCATTAGCCCTACACCAACGTCGCCGAGCGCCCATGCAAGGTTAGCCGTGTTGATACTACCGTAGAACACCACAGCAACCATGGCCACTTTAAGCAAAAACATAGCACTACTGATTTTGAAGGTACGGCGAATGTAGGCAATGTTGGTCTCTGCGATATAGTAATAAGCTAAAATCGTGGTAAACGAGAAGAAGAACAGTGCCATAGCAACGAATGGCTTACCAATCCCTGGTAGGGTGGTTTCAATCGCCATTTGAGTAAAGGCTGGGCTGTTAGCAGCAATGTCGGCTGGTAAATTTTGCAGTATCATCCCCTCAGCACCGTGAACATTATAAGCACCGGTGATGAGAATCATGAAAGCAGTGGCTGAACAAACCAGTAAAGTATCAATATAGACAGAAAATGACTGAACTAATCCTTGTTGCACTGGGTGTTGGACACTCGCTGCAGCTGCAGCATGAGGCCCTGTACCTTGACCTGCTTCATTAGAATACACGCCACGCATCACCCCCCAACCGATAGCAGCACCAAAGCCAGCCATAGGAGTGAAAGCATCACCAATGATCATAATGAAGATTGCGGGAACTTGAGTGATATTTAAAAGAATGATGATAAAGGCGAGGATAACGTAAGCCAGAGCCATAAAAGGAACGACAAACTGAGTAAATTGAGCAATACGCTTAACGCCACCGAAAATAATGAAAGCCAGCACAATACAGATTAATGCACCGGTAAAGATCTTCGCAAAACTAAAGGTGCCCATGGCTGTTTCGACCATGTCTCCAGAGCCAAACGCCATTTCAACCGCATTACCGATACTGTTCGATTGAATACCTGGCAGTAAAACCCCACAGGCTAAAATAGTCGCAATGGCAAAGATCCACGCATACCATTTTTGACCCATGGCTTTTTCAATGTAATAAGCCGGTCCACCACGGAACTGACCAGTATCTTTGTCTTCTTCTTTATAAATTTGCGCTAAGGTCGACTCTGCATACGCGGTGGCAGCACCAAAAAAGGCCACCATCCACATCCAAAATACTGCGCCTGGCCCACCAAAACCAATCGCAGCAGCGACACCAGCTATATTACCTGTCCCGACTCGACCGGATAAAGATACCGCCAATGCCTGAAAAGAAGATATTCCTTTTGATGAGCTTTTACCTGACAGTAACAAGCGCCACATTTCGGTGAAATGACGAACTTGTACAAAGCGAGTATTGATTGAGTAGAACAAACCAGCGCCAAGACATAAATACACTAGGGCTGGGCTCCAAATTATTCCATTAATAAAATCAACAAATGACTGCATGAAAGTTTCCCTGTTAACGAATTGTTGTGTTTGTTTTGCATCCACATCTTAAATCTCTTGTAACTATTTTGTTAACTGGTTTTTTCTTTCTTGTGTGTTTGCGTGGCTTTGATCACATAAATATTCTTAACATGTTAATTTTTAGTGATGTTTCGTGCGGAGATGATAGACGCTAAACAAAAATGGCTCATACACCATAAGGGTGTTGAGCCAGAGAGGAGCTGAAAATACGATTGATTAGACGCTAATGGTCTTATGATACCGCCTGACCGTAGCGAGACACGTTGAGTTCACTGGTTTTTATTTTACTTGGACGTTGGCTGATAATATCAGCCAGCAAACTTGCTGAGCCACAAGCCATCGTCCAGCCTAATGTTCCATGGCCAGTGTTAGTATAAAGATTGGCGAGCTTAGTTGCGCCGATGATCGGTGTGCCATCAGGAGTCATCGGGCGAAAACCGGTCCAAAATTCCGCTTGTTCGAAATAACCGCCTTGAGGGAAGAGATCCTTCACCACCATTTCAATCGTGGCTTTACGCGCTTCGGGAATTGAAGGGTCAAAACCCGCTAATTCAGCCGTTCCAGCGACGCGAATACGCTCATCAAAGCGGGTTAGGGCAACCTTATAGGTTTCATCCATCACAGTAGATTGCGGAGCAAAATCGGCGTCACGGATCGGTACGGTTAATGAATATCCTTTTACTGGATAAACGGGGAGATCAATGCCAAATGGTTTGAGTAGCGCCGGAGAGTAGCTGCCCATCGCAACCACATAAGCATCGGCTTTAAGTAATCCCTTATCGGTTTTGACACCAGTGATCTTATTGCCTTCGCTTAGTAAGCCTTGCACTTGAGTATTAAACTCAAAGCGTACCCCTTTCGATTTTGCTAACTCGGTTAATTGTTGGCAAAACAGATAACAGTCACCAGTTTCGTCATCGGGTAAATACAAGCCACCAACCAGTTTATCTTGAACGGGCGTTAATCCTGGCTCTTGTTTTAAACAGCCAGTGACATCCAGCAGTTCGAAACGAGTGCCGCTTTCTTTCAGCAACTGCATGTCTTTTTCAACCGCTTGCAATTGTTTTTGTTTCCTAAATACTTGCAAGGTACCTTTTTGGCGGCCTTGATATTGAATATCGTAATTTTTATTCAACTCAATCAAACACTCTCGGCTATGATTGGCAATCGATAACATACGAGCTTTATTGATTTGATAACGAGATAACTGGCAGTTCGCCAGCATTTGGGTTGTCCAATTGAGTAATTTTGGATCAAGTGATGGTTTAATTTTCAGAGGGGCGTGTTTCTCCAGTAGCCATTTAATGGCTTTTTGCGGTACACCAGGAGCGGCCCAAGGCGAAGAATAACCGTAGGAAACTTGCCCTGCGTTAGCAAAACTGGTTTCTTCTGCACTTCTGGCTTGACGGTCGATAACCGTCACACTGTGTCCTGCTTGTGATAAATACCAAGCACTGGTTAAACCAATCACACCACTACCTAAAACAATAATTTCCATGACAACCTCCAAATTAACAACGTAAGTAGTTTCTTTGCTTTACCTTTTGTTAACAATCGATAAAAATTATCATCAGTGTTTAGTTTTTCTAAAAGCCATAGCCATGTTAAAGAATACTTACCTTGCTGGATTACATACCTTTGTACAGGTTGCTCATCATACCAGTTTCAGTAGTGCTGCGAAAAGTTTGCACATTACGACGGGCGCGATTAGCCAACAATTATTGCAGCTTGAAGCGCAATTAGGTTTTAGTCTTTTTGAACGGCACTCGCGAGGGGTGCGGTTGACCGAAGCGGGGCAAACCTTATTGGTGGTTGTTCAACGTAGCTTACAAGATATTGACAGTACAATTGAGCATCTTAACCAACGAGCCAATCGACGTGAGATACGTTTAAAACTCACCCCATCATTTGCCTTTAAATGGTTGGTGCCGCGACTGGAAGACTTTTATCGTCATCATCCTGATATTCAAATTCAAACCTTCGCGGAAGGAGCATTGGTAGATAGCGATCGGCGCGATTTTGATCTGGCGATTGACTACGGGCCGTTTCCTTATTCTAAAGCCAACGCAGAATTATTATTGGAAGAGTATTTATTACCAGTGATGAGCCCGGCTTATCTGGCGGCTCATCCCGATTTAATCACACATGAACGTCGCCCATCGGCGTGGCGCGAGGTCGTTTTGTTGCATGATGCGATGCCATGGGCAAAAGCGGCGCGAGATTATGAGTGGTTGTACTGGGCTTCGGAAATGGGCATTGAATTGGCGACGCATCAAGGCCATTTTTTTAATCGAACCGACATGGCCATGTCGGCGGCTGAGGCGGGCGTTGGTATCGCGATGGCAAGGCTGGCTCTACTGAGTAATGAATTAGAACAGGGCAAATTAGTCACGCCATTTGAGCCAATAGCCGCGAACGCTGGTTATTACTTTATTGTTCATAATCAAACGGAAACCACGGCGATTTTCATTGAATGGTTAAAAGGGCAAGTTTATCGAGCTGATTAATCGATACGATTAGCGATGGCTGCTTACTCTGTAGTGATATGCACTGGCGAGTAACGATAAATCAATCTGATCGTTCAAAAATCTTAACCAAGTTGCTGAAAAACTCAGGCTAGGTTTCATCGCTACGCCCCGTATAATAGTGAGAACTTGTCCTACTTCGAAAAGGAGTGAATGATGTATCACGCTCATGTTTATTTTGATTTATCTCAACAGCCATTCGCTTATGCTTTGCAGCAAACCATCATTGCTGAATGCCGCGAGCAGATTAGTGCCATCTTTCCCTTGGTCCCGCGTTTGGTTGGCCCCCATCGCAAACCAATGTTTGAAATTCATTTTTCTGAACAGCAAAAATCCTTTATTGATTGGCTGGATAATGCGCGTGGCCCTTTGAGTGTCTTGATTCATCCTGTTTCTGGGGATGATTGGCATGATCATAGTGAACATCAAGTGATGTGGCTAGGTGAGAACCTCGGTGTCAATCAAGAGACGTTGCGTTAGTCGGCCTTCCTCCCAAGAGAATCGTTGTTGCTAGTGTGAGATAAATGGTAAAAAAATCCGTTCGCGCTTAATTTTAAATTGACTTTCAATTGGTTGATCAATAATATTTAGCGCGAAAAATAACCCGGTTGATGCAATTTAACGCTATACTTTAAGCGTTAAACCGAGTAACAACCGATCCCTTTTAATTTATCGAGGTACAATAGAAACCTATGGACTCGTCGAGTAGTCGAATATCACAGTATGGTCTTTTCGATGGTTCGAAAACACCAACGGTTTCTTGCTAGCCTGTCGCTAAATTCTCTTTAGCTGTTGTCAGGCGGTAACTACCCTTGGCAAAGCGAACTCTTTCCTTCCATCGTTAATTCCATACGTTAATACTTTGCGCAGTAAGGCAACGTTTGCCTTTGCGTAACCTATGACTGATGCTCACACGCTGTGAGCCGACACGTCGTGCTTCGCAAACCCATTGTTGCGCTAAGCGTTTTTCGTTTAGGCAAAATTTGTGGTTGCGATCACCAGGTTTCTTTGTCCTGAGCCCAACTCAGGAGAGACAAAGATGACAGTTTTTCGTACGCATTACATCGCTGATGTAAAAAAAGCCCGTACCCCAGTGCAACGCGCAGTATTGAGCCACGCTAAGCGTGATTTTTTCTGTGTTAGTGACCAATTGCAGGTGCAAGAAGTGATCACCATGCTCAAAGCGAGCCCGCTGTTTTCTTCTTCTGTTCATGTTATTGCTTTGATTAATGATCGCGCTGAGTACCAAGGTTTGGTGTCTATTAGCCGTTTATTATGTGCTGATAAAACTCAGCCCGTCACGGCGCTAGTACAAGGGTCTAACCATTATACTTTCGCCTTAAGCGAAGCTTATCCTGCCGCATTACAACTGAGAAAAAGCCAATGGCCCGTGTTACCAATACTGGATAGCCGCCACCGTGTCGTGGGTGTCTTGGAATTAAACGCTGCCCGCGCGATCATTCGTCACCAACTTGAACTTAATGATCAAGGTGTGGCTAAAACTTCATCTGGCTGGAAGCGCTTTGTGCGTTTTTGGAAGCACTAAGGGAAGAGCACGATGTCTGTTTCTATCATGACTCAAGAGCTGTTGGCACTGCACATCAGCCATAATCAAGCCGCGATGCTACGTTTTATCGACCAACATCCTTTGGCTGACTGTGCTGAAGCTTTTTCACAGCTATTAACCGAGCGACAATTTACTGAACAAGACGTATGTCAATTGCTTACGTTGCTGCCATTAGAAAAGCAAGTGGCTCTGTTTGGTTATTTCAGTTTAACGTGGCAAGAAAAACTCGCTGAGCAAATGGATGCTCAGCAACTCACTCAGTTAACTGAGCTTATGCCACACGATGAACGAGCCGATTTACTGACTCAACTGGAACCAGAACTGCAACAGCAAGTGTTGGATCAAATGGATAGCGAGGAGCGTTCTGACATTCAAAGGCTGGTTGCTTATCCAGAGGAGAGTGTCGGTGCGGTGATGACCTCTGATTTTGCTGTACTCGCTGCCGATTATACGGTCGAGCAAGCGATGCAAAAATTGCGCAGCATTGCTAAGCAAACCGAAACTATCTATCAGGCTTATGTGGTCGATGATCAGCAGCGTTTACAAGGTACGGTGTCACTACGCGATTTGGTGATTTCAGAGCCCAGCTCAACTGTGGGTAAGATCATGACCCGAGTGTTGATTTTTGTCCGAGTCGATGAAGATCAAAACGTCGCAGCACAAGCGATCAGTAAATATGATTTGCTCGCGTTACCCGTAGTCGATGGACAAAATCGCTTAGTGGGCATTGTGACTTATGATGATGCGATGGATGTGGCAGAAGAAGAAGCTGATCGCCACATGCACAAATCGGCAGCGGTCGATTTCACGGGTAACTTAAAAGAAGCCTCAGTGGGATTAATGTACCGTAAACGGGTCTTTTGGTTGGTCTTGCTGGTGTTCGGTAACCTTTTTTCTGGCGCAGGGATCGCCCATTTTGAAGATACCATTCAAGCCTACGTCGCCTTGGTCTTCTTTTTACCGCTGTTGATCGACAGTGGCGGTAACGCGGGGTCTCAGTCTGCCACCTTGATGGTTCGGGCACTGGCTACCGGAGAAGTGATCGGTAAAGATTGGGCAAAAATGCTCGGTAGAGAAGTGATGATAGCAGGGCTACTCGGCGTAACCATGGCTGTCGCGGTATCGATGCTTGGTTTATGGCGCGGTGGACCAGAGATTGCTTTAGTCGTGGCAATTACCATGCAAATTGTGGTGATTGTTGGCTCCGTCGTTGGTATGTCACTGCCGTTTGTTCTTAGCAAACTGAAGTTTGATCCTGCTTCCGCTAGTGCGCCATTGATCACTACGATTGCTGATGCGGTGGGAGTCATCATTTACTTCTCCGTGGCGACGATGATTTTGGATTTCCCACCAACGGTTTAAGTGGGTTGATAGGCTGGGAGCTTTGGCATTGCTATCGTTTGTCAAGGTTCCACAGTCCTAGCAAGGAGAGCAAACCATGTGGGAAATGTTTGATTTTATCCTGCCGCTCATGTTAGCTGCAGGTTTAGGGGCCATGGTTGGGCTTGAGCGTCAATGGCATCAACGCATGGCCGGGTTGAGGACCAACGCTTTAGTGTCCCTTGGTGCCGCAAGCTTTACTTTGATGTCGATGATGGTTGATGGCGATGCCAGTCCAACACGCGTGGCAGCGCAGGTGGTCTCAGGTATCGGTTTTCTCGGTGCCGGCGTCATAATGAAAGAAGGAGCCAATATTCGCGGCTTAAATACCGCGGCTACTTTGTGGTGCTCTGCCGCGATAGGAGTGATGATTGGTGCCAATCAGTGGTCAGGCGCGGTTGCGGTGACGATCGTTATTTTGGCCACCAATACCCTATTACGACCATTAGTCAGGTTTATAAACCATCGCCCCGTCGAGTCCGTTCAACAAGCGGAATGCTGGTGGCAATACCGTTTGGAAGTGGTTTGTTTAGAGAGTGATGAAGCGCATGTTCGAGCTTTATTATTGCAAGGCGTCTCTTCGGGGGCTTTGCAATTACAAAAGCTAGAAAGTGAAACATTAATCCAAGATAAACAGACTCAGGTACGTGTCATCTCTTCGGTGATGGCAACACAGCGGACCGATTCACACATCGAACGGGTGATTGGTCGCTTAAGTTTAGAGCCGACCGTTTCTCTGGCGAGTTGGCAAGTTGTGGAGGCTTAACTCGCTGTCGTCTGGATAAGTGAAGCGACTTTGTCATTTACAACGTTCATCAGGCTATTTTGTCGACGTCTATTTTCTTAGCGCGCAGTCAGAATAGCCTGATTTTTCTTTCTCTTCGCTCTAGTTGTCTTATAACTGTGCTAAAATCAGCCATTTGCATGCTATTCATCTCATTATTATTTTATCTCTCAATATCTTTAGTCGCTAAGAGCAAAGAGCATGTCATAAGATAAAACAATAATGACGTTGATTCATGCTCACGTGACAACAAAAAGAGTATTTAGATGTCAATCAATATCATGACTCAAGACCTCATGGCGCTGCACATCAGTCAAAATGCCGAGGCTATGGAACGCTTTGTTGAAGAGCACCCACTGGCTGACTGCGCAGAAGCCCTCACCGAATTACTGGATAATCAAAGTTTAACTGCTAAAGAAGCGGGACAATTATTACTGCTGATTTCGTTAGAAAAACAAGCGGCTCTATTTGGGTATTTTTCCTTGCGTTGGCAAGAAAAGCTCGCCGAAGAGCTTAATGCGCAAGAGCTCGCACAAATGACGGAGCTCATGCCCCATGATGAACGCGCCGATTTACTGACCCAATTAGAGCCCGAGTTTCAGCATCAAGTTTTACAACAAATGGATGCGGAAGATCGGCGTGATATTCAGCGTTTAGTCTCTTATCCAGAAGAGAGCGTCGGGGCATTAATGACCTCGGATTTTGCGACGCTCGATGCCCATCAAACCGTTGAAGAAGCCATCAACCAACTACGGAAAATCGCCAGCGAGCGAGAAACCATTTACCAAGCTTACGTTGTTGATGAGCAAATGCATTTGCAGGGTACGGTTTCCCTGCGTGATTTGATGATTTCTGAGCCAAGTCTAACGGTTGGCAAAATCATGACTCAAGTGCTGATCTTCGTGCGGGTGGATGAAGCGCAAAATGTTGCCGCGCAAGCGATCAGTAAATATGACTTACTCGCTCTTCCGGTCTTGGATCAACAAAATCGCATGGTCGGTATTGTGACTTATGATGATGCGATGGACGTTGCAGAAGAAGAGGCCGATCGCTCGATTCACAAATCTGCCGCGGTTGACTTCTCCGGTAACCTAAAAGATGCTTCCGTTGGATTGATGTATCGTAAGCGCGTGTTTTGGTTAGTTTTGCTGGTGTTCGGTAATCTCTTTTCCGGAGCGGGGATCGCCTATTTTGAAGATACGATTCAAGCCTATGTTGCGCTGGTCTTCTTCTTACCATTATTGATTGGTAGTAGTGGTAACGCCGGGGCGCAGTCGGCAACGCTCATGGTCCGAGCTATCGCAACCGGTGAAGTGATTGGTAAAGACTGGGCGAAAATGCTGGCTAAAGAACTGTTTATCGCCGGTTTACTGGGTATCACTATGGCGGTTGCCGTCTCGCTGCTTGGTTTATGGCGCGGCGGTCCAGAAATTGCTCTAGTCGTAGCGCTAACCATGCAAATTGTGGTGGTGGTTGGATCGCTGGTGGGGATGTCACTGCCATTTATTCTCAGTAAACTTAAGTTTGATCCGGCATCGGCCAGTGCGCCACTGGTTACCACTATTGCCGATGCGGTCGGAGTTATTATCTATTTCTCAGTCGCCACCAGCATTTTAGATTTTCCTGCGGTTGGCTAAACTCGCTTGATTGAGGCTCTAAATAGAGCCTCTTTTCTTATCCCCAAACAATTGGGATATCCTATAACTTCACTTCAACCCATATTAGGCGATGGTCGGAAGAGACATCTTTACCGTCCCCATAACGGCCCAAACGCGAGTCATTCATTAAACGATAGCCCACTTGATCAGACGCTGGCCAATACACACCGGAATCAATAACCGTTAAGTTGGCCGAAGGCAGAGCATAATCAACGCCTAAGCCAAAAGTGGACGTGATTCGCTGCGGATGGGGATGAGTTAATGATCGCTGCGCAGCAAATTCAGCGGCACCAAGGCTACTTGGGTAAAGCGTCCCTTGAGTCACCTTTTGATTGAGTAACGGATCGGCATGCAGTGCTTGCATTATTTCACTGAGCCCATCACCGGCGACCGGGTCGAGATTTAAATCGCCCATGATGACAAACTTCTCATTGTTGGCTAATCCGCCAGTCTTACCAGCATCATCATAAAAATAGGGCTGATTTTGTATGTAATGTTGCCAAAACTGCACTTCTGCTGCGTTTTGTTGCTGATTTTTACCAGGGTCAAAGACCGGAGGCGTCGGGTGAGACATCAGTAAATGGATCACTTGCTCCCCATCGGCCGTTGGAATAATAATCGGCGCATCTACATGGTTTTTAGACGATAAACGCACCTGTTGCCACTCTGCATCGCTATACCAAGGGGCACCGCACACCATGCCCTGAGGGATCTTTTGTGAACCATCACAAATAGTAATGGTAGGAATGTTAGCATTGGGCATATCTTTCCATTTAAAGTGCTGGAAGGTGCGCGTTTGGCTCGCATCAATCGGGTACTTAGACAGTAAAGCAAACGCGTATTGGCCGTGGTAAAAACCAAATCCCCAAGCATCGCCTGGCAACAGACCTTTTTGGCCATTGTTATCTAAATCAAACTCACTCAATAGCCCGGTATTAGTGGCGTAAGCTTTAGCAAACGGATAATCAATTGGCTCTAGATCGGGCTCGCCTCCCGCTCCTTGTCGGCTTTGCGCGACAGATAAATAATTGTTTTGAAAGCCGATCAACGCCGAAGTATCTTCACCAGTGCCATCATTATTAAATTCCGCCATCATCAATACATCAGGGCGATTGTGTTGAATAACCGCCGCGACATTGCGGATCTGAATAACGTTTTGCGCTAATTTCTTGTCTTTTTGATCAATCTTGCCCGCTAAGTAAGCTTCAACCAAAGCTTGCTGCTGAGCAGGTTCTACCTGCATTTCAGTCACCAGTTCTGCAAAGGTGTTACGGTCAAAAGAGAGATTATAGGTAGCAATTTTAAGCGTTTTTTCAGGTGTTGCCATGGTATCGATATCCTGATTACAGCCCAAGAGCAGTGCGCTACTGAGCAGCAAAGCGGTCGGAGTAAGTCGCATTTTTTTCATTATTCACACCATAGAGTAACTGTCTATTCAAAATCAAAACAAAACCGATTTAAACGATACAGACAGCTAAGACACATTGATTCGTTATCTGAATGGTAAGGATATGCTTACCTGTTGTAAGTGATAAAAATCACGCCCAAGATGTAATAAGCTTCTTGTTTGTTTATTTTTGTGTGACTGATGCCAACTTTGGTTGGGTTTGGTTTATTTTTTAGGTCCTAAAACCGGATTGAGGACGCATTAGAAAGCGCGATGTCAGAATCTAGCTCTGAAGATTATCATTTATAAAGGAGCGGATTATGCGTTGGTTTTGTTCATTTATTACTCTGGTACTGATGTTACCATCAAGTATTGCGGCTACAGAAATTGGCTTCCAACAAAAGGTTATCAGCCAATCTTTAGAAAGGCCCTTATCTATATCCATCTGGTACCCAGCTAAGCCGTCCAATCAAATCACTTTGATTGCTGATAATCCAGTTTTTCAAGGTAATCCAGTGATAGAAAATGGTGCAGTAAATACCGCTTCTGCCCCTTTGGTGATGCTTTCTCATGGTTATCGAGGTAACTGGCGAAACCAGCATTGGCTAGCGGTGAAGTTGGTTGAGCAGGGTTATGTTGTTGCAGCGGTTGATCACCCTGGAACAACGACACTTGATTCATCTCCTCAACAAGCGGCGCAATGGTGGCAAAGACCGAAGGATTTAAGTCGGCTGCTTGATTATTTATTGTCTGATGAGCAGTGGTCCGGCGTGATTGATCGTACGAATGTGACTGCGATAGGCCATTCTTTAGGTGGCTGGACCGTGTTACAACTGGTTGGTGCTCAGGTAGATCGCACTTTTTTTCATCAGCAATGTCTTTTGTACCCAAACCCTAGAACTTGTGGGTTGGCAAAAGAGCTAGGATTGACCGAGTCACAACCCAATGAACCTTTGTCAGCAAGGTTACACGATGAGCGTATTAAGCAAGTAATCAGCTTAGATTTAGGTTTGGCGCGCAGTTTTTCCTCCTCTAGTCTTCATAAAATAAAAACACCTGTTTTGATTTTGGCGGCTGGCATTGATATTGGTGATCTCCCTCAAACTCAAGAGTCAGGTTTTTTAGCTGAACACATACCGCTACTATCACGGCGTTATAAAGTGTATGAGCAAGCGATGCATTTTAGTTTTTTACCCATTTGCAAGCCTGGTGCAATCCATTTACTTGAAGAAGAAGTGCAAGGTGACGGTATCATTTGTAAAGATGGAAGAGGCATAACGCGCAGCGCCCTTCATCAAAGCATATTTGCTGATATTTTCTTATTTCTTGGGCAAAGACCGTAGATTAAGCTTGATATGTTTAAGAACGGCTTGAGAGTCATTATGACAATGAACTTCGGTAGCCACTGGGCGTTTGCCCTGTGATACGTGAAAACTCACGATGGAAATTGGATTTAGTTTGAAACCCTGACGCTAAATAAACTTCGGTGATCGACATATTACTGGTTAAGAGCAGTGATTTAGCATGCTCTATTCTAAATGAATTGATCACTCTAGATATATTTTCTCCGTACACCTGATTGATTGCTTGAGAAAGTGGCTTCGCTGGAACTCCGAGCTGCTTTGAGAGCCGCGCTAGAGTTAAATCAACATCCTTATACAGTTCTTTTTCTGTGAGTAAGTGGCTGAGCTTGTCACAAATCTGTGTTGCTTCTTGCTTACTCATTGATAACGAGGATGATTTTATTTCTGTTAGTGAGGGCTGTGTTATCGCGTTATTTGTTGCCTCAACCACGGTATGCTGACTAGCGATAGTTACCGTTGTGACGATTCCTGCGATCAGGGCGAGATAGCTAAAGGATAAAATAAGATTGATGTGCGCTGCACTGTTACGAATTAAATCATAACTGATCATCCCATCAATCAGAGCTGACATTAGTAACAAAAGTCCCGCAGCTCTTTGAGCAAATAAAACCGTGGTAATTTGATTGAGGCGGACATGGGTTGGTATTTTTAATGATTCTTTTATGAGCAAAAGTCCGTAGGCTAAATAAAGACAAATCAAAACAATATCAATAGCGATTAACCAAACTCGTGATGGGTTGATGGAAGCAATTGCGACAATAATAGGACCAAGCCAGTGGAGATATTTAGTATTTACGTGCTGAGTTTTAGAAAAGCAAAGCCAGGCTGCGACAGGTAACATCGCACCGAGAATAGGTTGAACGCAGCGTAATAAAGCAATATCAAATGTCCACCTTAATCCGACGACAGTGGTCATCGCTGCACAAAGTATACTGAACCAAAATACTCCAGACTTTAGCCAGTTACTTTTGGGGCGCACTAATAGGGCGGTAATGATAAATAGCAAAGATGCTATAAAGGGAAGCGGTACGGCAAGCATTAAAAATCCATTTTATATTCATCATAAGGCTGATTATATGAGAAGTCTATGTACGAGATTATCTCTTAGTGAAATTCCTAAATAAACTATTTAATTGCAAACCAGTTATAAAGTTAAACGAGCCACCATTTTATTCATTATCACGATGTTTGACTTGAAGCTCCAATCCAAAACAGGCAAAGTGCGTGAACCCCCTAGCAACGTCTTGATCAGACAAGGCTGACGATAGCAAAAACGGATCTGCTTATGCCTAATAATTCCTCTTCTTTCTTTGATTTTACCGCTCTGTTTGCCCTGTGCGAACCGAGCTCATTACAAAAAGGCATGCAGCTCGCGAAAAGTGGAGCGGTGCGTAAATTGACCGTTAATGGTCATACCGCCAATGCTGAAGTAAAAGGCTCTCAGCTTTATCGTGTGCAACTCAATGGTGGTCAAACATTATCAAGCTACTGCACTTGCCCAGCCGCTGAATACCAAGAGATGTGTAAACATGGTGCTGCCGTTGCGTATTGCTTACTGAGCGATTCGCCCATTGATCAAGATGATGAACGCGATCGGATCCGCAATCACCTAAAAACATTAGGGGAAGAGGCGATCTTAGAGAAGTTACTCGATTACCTCGAACAAGATGAATCCGCTTGGAAAACGCTAATAGCAAAAATGCAGCTCACTGAGCAGAGCGTCAGTTATAACGATTTGAAAAAAATGGTGACCCAAGCGTTACCCCGTGAACAGATTTGGAATTGGCGTGAAGTTGGCGACTACTTCTCTTACGCAGAAGATCAACTCGAACTGATCTGTGAAGCCGCGAAAGCACTGAAAGCGGATCAGCAGTGGAAATTAATTCACTACATCGTGACCCGTTTAAATCTCGTGTTAGAACAGATTGATGATTCGAACGGAGAGCGGTTTGGGATTGAAGCGCTGATCAATGTTCAAATGCCGTTAATCCTCAATCAGTTGAATTGGAGTGAAGCGGAAAAAGCGCAGTGGATGTTTGAGCGCATGACCCACTATGAGTTTGATGTTTATCCAACGATTGACACTCACTTCGAGCCCGTTTGGCGCAGCAATCAGACATTTCTTAAGTTGTGCAAAACCGCGATTGAGAAAACCCCACTTAACCGTGATAACGCATGGAACCTGAAAACATGGGCGAGACCATTGCTAAGCACCGCCAGTGATTGGCATGAGCGTATCGCTATTAAGCAAAAAATCGCGTGGCGCTGCGACGATTTTCTGGACATCGTGCAACTCTATCTTGAGCATCAGGAGCCACTTCAAGCCGAATTTTGGTTAGCCAAAGCGAAAAAACAAGCTAACCATATTGAGATGCAACAATGCGAGCGACTGCAAGTCAACCTCTATATTAGCTTGGGCGAGGTTGCTAAGGCGTGGAGTTTGGCTAATCGATTGTTTACTGACGCTCCGACTTTTCAAGGCTACCAAGAGTTGAGCGTTTTTAAAGTGACACACCAGATTGAGGATGCAGAGTTTTTAACTCGTATCGAACAGACATTGATCAATAACTACCAACCTGCCGATGCTCGCGGGTTTGTTAGCCACCACAATAGCGCCTTAGTTGAGTTTTATATTGAGCAACAAGCGTGGGAAAAAGCGTGTGATTGGGTCGCTACTCGGCCAACCGATAGCCATGTATTGCTAACACTGGCCGATGAAATCGTAACGGATAAACCCAAACATACTTTGGACTACTACCTTCGTGTTGCTCGCGTGTGTATTGACCGCACCAGTAACCAAGGTTATCAAGAGGCAATTCACCATTTACAACGCGTCGAGCGCTTATTGGCTAAACACCCAGCCGCACTCGCTGATTTTTATCTCGCGATAACATCACTGGCGGAAACCTACAAACGTAAGCGCAATATGCACAGCTTACTGAAAAAGCATTATCCGAAGCAGGTTTAAGCCGTGGGTTTTCTATCCCCAAACTACTTGAGGTTGCTGGCAATAAAGATCACCGCTACTCAAGTCGTCAGGGGATAGAGACTCAACGGATGCTAATCCCTTTACCATCTTCAGTGATGATGGTTTTCTGCTTTACTTGGTAATCTTTGGTCATGATATTGGAAATAAAAGTCCAAGTCGCTTCAGCCTTCTCTTTGGTGACATCTAAGCGTAGAAAACCGCGTTGCTTCAAGTCTGTCCATTGCAGCTCTCTGACCAACAGTGGCAGAACATGCTCCATTTGCATGATAGTCGAGCCATCAACACCTAGGTACTCTTCTAAACCGGGCGAGCTGACTGACGATGTCGCAAATTCGATACCGATCGCTTTGCCCTGCGCATCAAACAGTTGGCTACACCACGCATTGTGACTGTCACCGGCTAAGCTAATAAACCGCTTACCTTCTTGTTGCGCTAAATGATAAAGCCATTCCCTCATTGATAATAGCCATCCCAAGCATCAAGGTTGTAGGGGATAAGATGCGGATCTGAGTTAGGATTGGCAAGATAGGCTTGGATAGCTTGGTTGACATGACTGAGGGCTGGGGCTTTATTCTCGTCATCAGCCATAAACAAACCAAACAGCGCTTGCATTACTGTGCTTGGTAGCTCCATTCGACTCATCAATACTTGTTGGCCCATGATTGACCATTTACCAGAAGCGTTAGCCATTTGGTTTTTTAGCAACTGTTTTTGATGCTGACCTAATAGGTTTCGACCGGGTTGACGAGACTGAGCAACCAATCCTGCGATGCCTTCGATTGAGGGAGAGGACAACGAAAAATAATCCAATGGTTCATCACGGGCGACGACACGAGTATCGAGCATGTAGAGATCCAAAAGATCGCCAAAAGAGAAGTGACGATAGATAATTACATTCGATTCAGGGTTTTCACGGACAGGGAGCCATTCTACCCATGCAGCAGCGGCTGCGGCGAGTCGCAATTCAAAACTGCCTTGCTCTGGTTGATGATTTTCAGCGCCATTAAGCCAAGTATCATTAGCAATCTCATGATCATCCCATACTGCAATCATCGGCATCGAAGCATGCAAGGCTTGTAGATCGTTATCTTGGCGATATTGTGCATAACGTGCTCGGTAATCTTGCAGGCTGACACACTCAGTACCACGACTTGGTTCACGTCCAAGGGCCGCCGCATTTTCGGTGGCATAACCACCGGAGCCGTATTCGTAAATGTAATCGCCTAAATGCAGTACCGCATCAAACGGCTTTTTCTGATGCTGGTGAACGATTTCTCGATAAACGTTGAAGTAACCTGTTGGGTAATTAGAGCAAGAAACCACCGCTAACGATGCCTTGGCCAACTCGCCTTGTACCAACGTTTTGGTTCTCCCAACTTGGCTATTTATTCCCTGACACATAAAGCGATAAAAATAGTTTTTTCCTGCGGCTAATCCTGTGACATCAACTTTGACGGTAAAGTCTTTTCCATTGTCAGTTTGCTGTTTGCCAGAAGCCGCTAAGTGAGCAAAATCCTCATGCTCAGAGAGTTGCCAAGTCACTTCTGCGTAACGACTTTCGGTGGTTACCCGAGTCCAGATGATAACGGCATCTTGTAACGGATCTCCACTGGCTACACCATGCTCAAAGGTGACAGGTTTGAGCTGTGTATCATCAGATTGACACGCGATTAAACTGCTAGCGACCATGCTAGCGGAAACCGCCTTGATAAAGCCTCTGCGAGACATAGACATACTAACTTCCTTATTTTTATCCTCTTTACCCCTAACTCCACGTTGTTTGGGTATAGACTTTGTGTACCAAAAATCCAAAACTGGTCAAACCAGAGCGGGAGATTGGCATCTAAAAATGAAGTTAATATGTCATCAATATAAAATAATAATTACAGTTCAATGAGTTAATGCGGAGCGCTAAAAAAAAGGGGGAAGATAATGAGCAGCGTGCAGTATCGAGCAATGTTTATCTCGCGATTACATCACTGGCGGAAACCTACAAACGTAAGCGTAATATGCACAGCTTACTGAAAAAGCATTATCCGAAGCAGGTTTAAGCTATGGGTTTTCTATCCCCAAACCACTTGAGGTTGCTGGCAATAAAGATCACCGCTGCTCAAGTCGTTAGGGGATAGAGCCGTTAACAGCCGTAAGTCTGCATAATGTAATCTTCAAACTGCTGGCACATCTGCTCATCAGACAGTGCATTAGAGGCGATCACTTGCTCACCATCGACTACAGTAATTTTGGCATTCAGTGGCGCAGGGCTACTCGGTTGACGGCTCTGCATCGCCGCGATTTTTTGCAGCTCTTGTTGCCAAGCTTGCTCGGCAGAAAGGTTACAAACATCGGCGAGATATTTGGCATTAAAGCCTTCACCGGTGAGACTTTGGATCGATTCCGAATGTGAAACTTGATTGCCCTTGTGCCAGTAATGTTTAGCGAGCAATGGGCCAATCTGTGGGTTATCTGTCAGGTAGCCAAACTTTTCCATAAAGTAAGCCCGCGTTTGATACACCGCCATATGAGCCAATAAGTAACCTTGGTAAGCGCAGGCCGACTCATCAGATAATAGATGCGGAATCGCCAACAGCGGGCGAGGGCTCGACTCAAGGCCAAGAATACGCTGCTCAGTTTCACGGGCTAAAGCCGTAACGTGCTCGGCCGTTAACTGCTCATCACTTAATTGATACAGGGCGTGTTCAAAATAAGGCACCAGTAGAATGCTGCGCTCTTGATACGCTTTGAACGGCTGGCGGTTATTGACCATCGCTTGAATGACACTATCGGGAACCGGGTTGCCAGCCTTATCTAAGGCATAGCGTTTTAGCCAATCAGCATCATTGAGTAAGCTATCGCAAAACATCGATTGAGTTTCTGCGTAGGCCATTGAGGTCGGCGCAAACTCTTGTGAGAAGCAAGGAGCATTGAGTTTCACATTAGCAAAATGCGCCGCATGGCCACCTTCATGAAACAAGGTATTGATACCATCATAGCCACTGCCAATTTGGTCGGGCTTGGCGTTAGAGGTAAAATTGACTTTAGCCGCAACCCATTGCCCTTGATCATAAAAAGCAGGGATCGGACCATGACAAAAACCATTGGGGTATTTTCCTTTGCGATCCAGCAAATCTAAAGTCAGCTCAGCCTCTGAATAATCGATGTGCAAACGGCCAAATGATTCCACCCAACGGCGTAAGGATTGCGAAAACGGCACATAAGGGTCGAGATCGCGCATCACATCGCCAGCAAATGAGAAAACAAAATTATGCCCTTTGAGGCATCCTTCTCCTTGCTCAGCCACTAATGTGCTTAGGCTATCTTGATGGCGTTGACGGGTACGCTGTTCGAAATCATCCAAAATAGCAAACAGCGCTTCGCTGCTCATTTTTTCGGTTTTTTGTACCGAGTAGTCAAAGTAATTGGCATAACCCATGGCGCGCGCAAAGGCGTTACGCTTTTGCACCAATTGCAAAAAGCCTTGTTCAAGTAGCCATTGCTCTAGTTCTAGCAGCGATTGATGGGCTGATTGACGCACGGACTCAAGGTTATTGGCACGAATGGTTGAACTGAGCACAGGTAAACTGGCTTCAATCGCCTCACCGTGTTCATTCGTGTAAGTCAGCACATGTTGCTGCTTTTTGGTGAATAGGTCGGCTTCGAACTCGATCAGTTCGGTTTTCAGTTGCTGAGCTTGGCGAGATTCTATCGCATGAGTTTGGAACATGGCTAACCAGCCATTCAGCCCTTGCAGGGTTTGCTCGCGCTGCTCGCTATCACTGATGTTTTCTGCCGCGGCGATCTGTTGGCGGAGCTCTTCTATTCTTGACCCTTGTGAGAGAAAGTGAGTCCACTCGGTTTGGGCTTTGGTTGCCCCCGCTTGGTCGTCGCTAATGCCCATGTAGGTTTGCCAAAAGTAATCTTCTTTGCGGCGGTGCATGGCCAAGTAATCTTGGTTGAGTTGGTTAAGGTAGGTGGTAGCCGTCATTTTTATCCTTAAAAATGGTTGAGTTAATCGAAGATTATCTCACGCTCAGCACAAACGAGCGATACAAACCCAGCTATGGTTGATGGCCTCCGCGTAAAGGTAAATGTACTTGGTATTTACAGGGGGATGGGGGAGCAAACGAGCTTTTTTCCCAAAGTTGCTTAGACCTTTGACTCATTACACCACTTTAAAGGAGGAACCATTGGCTAAACGAGGTAGTGGTTTACGAACGGCTATAAAGATTGTTAAAGCAATAGATAGAGCTAACAAACAAGCTGCTCGTGAATCCCAGCGTAGGCAAAAAGCTCGTGAGCGAGCACATGCTCAGGCAGTGAGAGAGCACGAAAGAGAAGTGCGAGAAGCTCAGCGCGAATTACAAAGGCAAGCAAGACTAAATAAGTCAGCAGCAAAGCAAGCTTTTAAAGATGCAGTATCTAACGCCGCAGAAGAATACCAGGAGCGATGTGAAGAGCGAGCCGCTCTTAGGAAGCAATTCATACAAGAGGTTCTAAAGTAATCAATGGATAATAATTTACTGATGTTGGCAGGCTTATCATTAATAGCTGTCGTATTAACTTATATTCTAACAAAACGCTCAGCAGATAAGAAAATCGAGCAATACGAGTCGCTAGATGAAGCACTAGCAAAAACAAAAGAGGAATATGATTCAGCGTGTATAAGCCGAGAATCGATAATCGCTGCCACTGAAACCGCAAAGCTAGAGCTAGATAAAATCAATGAGGAAACTGCCCAACTTCAAGCTTTGAAAGGACAAGATAATGTACTAAAACAGAGCATTCAGGAGCAGCAAGCGACCTTAGAATCGACTAAATCAACATTAGATGAACTTAACTCAAGCATTGAAAAAGGTGAGCTTGAGCTAGAAGAGTTGATGGGTGATCTCGATTTATATTCAAGAGTTGATGAATACACTGCTCATGGTCATTTTGAAATGCCTAAGTACCTTTATGAAACATCTAATCGATTTGCGGAAGAGATCAAGGATGTTAGGCAGCAGCAAAAAGACATGATCAAAGATAAAACAGCGATCACTTTCCCTGAGTCAACGGTGATATCTAACGACAAGTCATTCAATAATACAATTCTAAATGGTCAAGTTAAGCTCATGCTTACTGCTTTTAATATTGAATGTGATCTTCTTATCGGTAAAGTGTCGCCGAGTTCGTTTGGGCGTACTCTAGAACGTATAGAAAAACTTGCCAACACACTAGAAAAGTCAGCAGCGACATTAGAGTGCGGATTTAATATAGATTACATCGAACTTAAGTTTGAAGAGTGTAAGCTTCAATACCAATATACACTTAAAAAGCAAGAAGAGGTTACTGAGCAGAAGCTTATCAAAGAACAGATCCGTGAAGAACAGCGAGCGATTAAAGAGTTTGAGAAAGCGATAGCCGATGCCGAAAAAGAAGAAAAAATGTACCGCAATCTTCTTGATAAAGCACAGCGAGAACTTGCTAATGCTACTGAGCAGGATCGCTCTGAAATGGAGCAGCGGATAGCAATGCTTGAGCAGCAACTCGCCGAAGCAGAAGCCAAAGAAGAACGGGCTAAAAGCATGGCGGAACAAACCCGTAAGGGGCATGTTTACGTCATCAGTAATATTGGTTCGTTTGGTGAGGATGTTTACAAGATCGGTCTTACTCGCCGTTTAGAGCCAATGGACAGGGTTAAAGAACTAGGCGATGCAAGTGTACCATTCCCATTTGATGTACATGCCATGATTTACACCGATGATGCCCCAGCTCTTGAAACAGCGTTACACCGCGAATTCAATTCTAAACGTGTAAACGCTGTAAACCTTCGCAAAGAGTTCTTTAATGTCGACCTTGCATCTATCCAAGAAGCCGTAGAAAAGATAGCTGGAATAGAAGCCGAATTTAAAATGACCGCTTTAGCTGAGGATTACTATGAAAGCTTGAGATTAAGTGAAGTAGCATAATGTGGAAATGTACTGAGCTATCTGCTGTAGCTAGCTCAATTCTACCCCTTTGTGAGTTGAGTAGTCTTCAGCACACATTTTTAAGCCAGCTTATTTGACCTCGTTTTTCTAATCAAATTATTATGCCATTTGTTGCTTTTCTCATGTGTACAAAGTTGAGATAGCCTTATATTACTAAGGATGAAAAATGAACGATCTACATCAGGCTCGACAAGTTCTTTTTGAGCTAGCTGAGAAGTACGGAAAGGCAGAGATTAAGAATGAAGCACAAACTCGTTTTCATATCATAGATAGAGTTTTGGAAGATTGCTTTAACTGGCGAGACGATATTGAAGTTGAAAAGCATGAGTCAAAAAATGGGTTTACTGACTATGAATTAGGAAAACCAAGAATACTTGTTGTTGAAGCTAAACGAGAAGGCATCCCATTTGAGATACCTGCGGGTCTATCTCAACAGTTGACTATTCCGATTCAATCTCTTTTCGAAGCTAATACGGCTCTTAAGGAAGCTATTGAACAAGTGCAGGCTTATTGCGCTAGACGAGGTGTTCCTTTGGCGCTAGTTACCAATGGTCATCAATATGTAGCATTTTTGGCTTCGCGAACCGATGGTGTCGATGTTTTTGATGGGGATGCGCTAGTTTTTACTTCACTTGAACATATGCATCATCACTTCACGCAAGCTTGGAACTATTTATCAAAAGCTGGCATAGAAGAGAATAGACTTTTTAGATTATTGACTACTGGTGATAAAAGGCTTCCAAATAAGCTTTCAAGCCAATTGGTCGATTATCCAAAGATTAGATATCCAAGTGAAGTGCAAGCTTCACTTAAACAGCTTTCTGAGTTGTTCATACAAGATATAATGGATAACCCTGAGCTAGAGAGTAATTTCTACAAAGACTGTTACTGCGAAAGTGGAGCATTAAATAAATATGCTTTACTTAGTAAGAACGTACTTGAGGCAAGGTACGCTGCAATCTTTAGTGCATCAGAAGAGCAACCATCAGTTCAACCTGTAACATCCAAAAAAGGTTCAAATTTCTCGCCTGATATAGTGGCGGAAGCATTGTCCAGACGTCCTATAGTTTTGATAGGGGATGTGGGAGTAGGAAAAACATCATTCGTAAAGAATTTAAGGCATAACAGCGCACACGAAGAGTTTAATAAGGCTATTTATGTCTACATTGACTTAGGTGCAAATGCCTCTCTCAATACAGACATAAACTCATTTATTTTAGATCAGATTGAGCACCAGTTACTAAGACAATATGAAGTTGACACCTACGATAACAATTTTATTCATGGGGTATATGATAGTGAAATTCGAAGGTTTGCCAAAGGATTATGGGGAGGTTACAAAGATTCAAACCCAGAAAAATACCAAGAAAAGCTTATAGAAGAACTAGCGAACCTTGTAGAAAACAAAAGCAACCATATGAAGCGCTCGGTAGAACATATTGCGAAGGGGCGGAAAAAACAAGTCATAATTTGTATTGATAATGCTGACCAACGAGACTTCGACATTCAACAGGAAGCTTTTATTATTTCCCAGGAGCTAGCCAAAGAATGGAAAGCTACTGTATTTCTGTCTGTGCGACCACAAACGTTTTATAAATCTAAACGTTCAGGTGCGTTAACAGCTTATCCACACAAAATCTTTACCATCTCTCCGCCACGTGTAGACCAAGTTGTGGAAAAAAGGCTACGGTTCGCAGCCAAATTAGCTAGAGGAGAGCATGCGATCGATTTACCTTCTATTCGATCTGAAAATTTAGCTTTATTCTTGGAAGCATTAGTTCGATCACTACAAAATAACAAAGAGCTAAACGAGTTTTTAACGAACATTACTGGTGGCAATATTCGTGCTGTAATAGAGTTCGTTACTGGATTCATAGGATCTCCGAACGTAGAGGCACAAAAGATAATTGATATAATGGAGACGGAAGGAGACTATCGAATTCCTGTACATGAGTTTTCTAAACAGGCCCTTTTAGGTGATTATTCTCACTACAGCCCAGATACATCAATTTCTATGAACGTGCTCGATATATGTAATGCAGATCCAAATGAACACTTCTTAGTCCCAGTTCTTATTTCGTATCTTGATATGCAAGGGGGGCACTTGGACAAAGATGGGTTTTGTAGGACAGAAACTTTGATAGAAGAATGTCAAAACGCAGGCTTTACAACAAATCAGATAGAATCCGCATTGAGGAGAGCTACAAACAAAAAACTGATAGAAACCTCGCTAAGAGTTACGTTTGAAGAAGATGAAGATAGTAATCTTATCGGAGACATGCCAGATAGTTTTAGGATAACTACCATCGGTGCGTATCATATTAAGAGATGGCTTGGTGAATTTGCATATCTTGATGCGATGCTTTTTGATACACCAATAATGGACGAACTTTCCAGAAGCGAACTAATAGTAAACATATCATGTCTAACTATTGCTAGCAGATATGCAAGAACAACCATTTTTAGAGAGTATTTGAGAAGTTGCTGGCGAGCTTATAGTGGCGCTCCCTCATACTTCGACCTTGAGGAGGCATTTTCATCGGGAGATGATAGTTTCCAAAGGGTTCATAAAGCAATCAAAAAAAACCAAATGGATGAGAGTAAGTAATCTGTACTATTTTGTACTTGAACTGAAGAAATAGGTTGGATATGGTTTCCAACTTGTTTCTGTCCAAAACCTTCATAGTTGGCACTTGTAAGAAATAACTCAGTCTGCTGCTTTCATCTTTATTGGCTTTCTTCAATCAAATGCCTGATGGTTTTATCCATATTTACAGTGAGGCAGCAATCTAGTGGCATTAGCGGAGAGTGCTCTGCATCTTCAGTTAAAGCCTCTATTTTATAAACAAAATTATTGTGTTCTAGCCATTCAATTACTCCAGTCTCAACCGCAACTTGTGTCTCATTATCAAGCAAGTACGCTGCAATTAGAGGTGTGTCGGCATCATGGTATCGAACAAAAAACTGGTGCTCACCTTCCATCAGGTTTACGGTAAATCGATTTTGTTTGCCACCAAAAGTTAGATTAATGTGGTCATTAGTGAAAACGAGTGAGTCGGATGCGCCTTTGAACTCACTGAGTACAGATTGGTAACTCATATAGAACTCCATTTTATTTCTCATCATATCGATGTTTCTGATGCTATACACAGAGATTTTAAGCATTAATCGCTAAGTAACCTGCTGTTTTATATTTTTTTCTAATTCATGTCCATTTTAGCTTCGATGATTAAACTCAATTATGAGTTATAAACTAGAACACGGTATGGGGTTTGTTTGCCAACTATTTTGGGGGGGAATTTGAGCTAAACACCCTAACGCCCCTTTATCATGATTGGATTGGGAATCAGTTAATGAAATCAGCCACTATTTTTAATAGCTCAGATGCAGGCCTTGCAGAGGTGGCAGTTTTGTAGACCACAACCTTATCGCCGTACTGGACTATAAGGTTTCCGGTATCACTTAATGTGACCGATGCGATTACCTTCTCCCCCATCTCGTCTTGTATTATGTGCAGTATGTCTTCCGAAGTCATGAAGTTAACCTCGTGGCCTCAAAGTATTGTAGTGGTCAACTAAAATTGGCCACGGTTTTAGAGTTTTCCCAATACAATCGTTCTGACTCATTGGGTGTCAGGCCACCGTTATACTGATGCGGCCTGAGCTGGCTATAATATCCAATAATGTAGCGAATGATCTTTTGTTGAGCCTCTGCAAAGCTACGATAACCTACTGTTGGAACCCATTCCGTTTTCAAGCTTCTAAAGAAGCGCTCCATCGGCGCATTATCCCAGCAATTTCCTCGGCGAGATAAACTTTGTTTTATTTGAAAACGCCACAGTAACTGACGGTATTGACGACTCGTATAGTGACTGCCTTGATCACTGTGGAACATGACGCCTTTAGGCTTTCCACGAGACTCATAAGCCATCGAAAGCGCTTTACCTGTTAATCGTGTATCAGGTGATACTGACATTGCCCAACCAATCACTTTTCGAGCAAAAAGGTCGATGACTACCGCTAAATACATCCAGCGATTTCCCGTCCAAATATAGGTCACGTCATCCACCCAGACTTCATTTGGTGCCGTGACAGCAAACTGACGATCTAAGTGATTCGGGATCTCAATATGCTCTTGTGAGGCTTTACGGTAACGATGTTTTGGTACTTGGCAACTCACTAATCCCAGCATTTTCATTAGCTTTGTTGCTCGGTAACGACTCAGACTCACGCCTTGGTTTGTTACAATATCGGCAATGGTTCTTGCTCCCGCAGAACCATTGCTTGCCGCATAAGCTTCGCTAATCAAACTGCGAAGTTTTACGGTTTCCGCCTTTATTTCTGTTGGCCGTTTCAGCCAATAGTTATAACTGCTTCGATGAACATTGAAGACTTCGCATAATGTTTTTATGCTGTGGCTCTGCTTGAGTTTCTTGATCATCAAGAATTGTTCAGTGAGTCCGACATCAAGAGAGCCGTGGCTTTTTTTAATATTTCATTATGCTCTTCAAGACGAGCTAGCTTCTTTTTTAATTCACGAATTTCAATTTGCTCAGGTGTGATAGGTGACGCTTTAGGTGCTTTCCCTTGGCGCTCTTGTTTTAATTGGCGAACCCACTTATCCATCGTAGATTTACCTACATTCATGGCTTGAGCCGCTTCAGTCACCGAGTAGTTTTGATCGAGCACTAACTGTGCC
>NZ_WXWI01000034.1:0-31327 GCF_009904895.1 Vibrio sp. V31_P5A7T61 | reverse complement strand
GAGTTCGTTTGAAAAGTTGGCATGTTTATTGGATTAATTTAAACAGAGTGAATACCACCCGATCTTAAATATACCTTAGGGTGTATTTGGCAAGTGATTTACGGTCAGTGCTTCCAAGAGAGTAAAGCTGACCGCTTCGCAAAAGACTTGCGGACTCGATAGGAGAGCAAAATATGACCATTAATGTAAATACCAACGTGTCGGCAATGACCGCTCAGCGTTACTTGACCAAGTCGTCCAACGATTTAAATACCTCGATGGAGCGTCTTTCTTCTGGTAACCGTATTAACAGTGCCAAAGATGATGCGGCAGGTTTGCAAATTTCAAACCGATTGATCGCTCAGTCTCGTGGTCTTGATGTGGCAATGCGTAATGCTAACGATGGTATTTCGATTGCTCAGACCGCTGAAGGAGCAATGAATGAGTCAACCAGCATTCTGCAACGTATGCGTGATTTGGCCCTACAATCAGCCAACGGAACCAACTCAGATGCCGAGCGTCAAGCACTCAACGAAGAGTCGGTTGCTCTGCAAGATGAGTTAAACCGAATTGCCGAAACGACCTCTTTTGGTGGTCGTCGATTGCTCAACGGGTCATTTGGTGAAGCATCATTCCAAATTGGTTCTAGTTCCGGTGAAGCGATCATCATGGGCTTAACCAGTATCCGTGCCGATGACTATCGGATGGGCGGCCAATCTTTTATTGCTACTGAAGGCAAAACTAAAGATTGGGGCGTCGATTCGACAGCAAACGATTTGAAATTAGAGTTCACCAAAAAAGATGGCCAAGAAGTGACATTAGATATCTTAGCCAAAACCGGTGACGATATTGAAGAGCTCGCAACTTACATCAATGGTCAGACTGACTTGCTCAAAGCCTCAGTCGACGAAGATGGTAAGCTACAGATTTTTGTTGCTGAACCACACATTGAAGGTGATTTAACCATCTCTGGAGGCTTAGCGACTGAACTTGGTTTAGCCGGTGGTCCTGGAGAGAAAACGACCGTGCAAAATATTGATATGCGCACCGTTGGTGGCTCGCAAAACGCAGTCGGTATCTTAGATGCAGCGCTCAAATACATTGACTCACAACGCGCGGATTTAGGTGCTAAACAGAACCGACTCAACCACAGTATTAATAACTTGGCCAACATCCAAGAGAACGTCGAAGCCTCGAAGAGCCGGATTAAAGATACCGACTTTGCGAAAGAGACGACTCAGTTGACTAAGTCACAAATATTGCAGCAAGCAGGAACGTCAATTCTTGCTCAAGCAAAACAGTTGCCAAACTCTGCAATATCATTATTGCAGTAGTCCTGGGAGGCGGCATTAATAAGCTCAGACGTGAGTATGTAATCCGCAACCTTGGCAAGGTATGGTTGTTAGAACAGTATAAGCTCTCTCAGATACGCCTGTTTATACTAGGAAAATAACCATACATTATGGTTAGCCATAATGTGTTCATTTCTCTTGATCTCCACATTGGCAATGGCTGCCAACCATAGCCCCGGTTCTCTCAAAGGAAAAGGGGCTTTTCTTTTTTCTGCCAATCCATTTCTCATCCCCCCCGGCCATTACCGCTAAATCTTGAGCGATTTATGTCTTTTTCGGTTGGTTTTGCGTCTTATGCCTCAGTTTCTTCTTTCTAAGTCGCTTAATTCACCTTGCTCAATAAATCCCCTAAAGGAATCGTCGTTTGAGTCGCTATTAAAGATACTTTGAGAGAACTACGTGGTTATCCGAGACGTCGGAAACCGTTCGGCAAGTTCCGCTACGTCTAATATTAATAGGAGACCAATTATGGCGGTAAATGTAAACACTAACGTGTCAGCGATGACGGCACAGAGGTACCTGAACAGTGCAACCAGTGCACAGCAAACGTCAATGGAACGTTTGTCTTCAGGTTTTAAAATTAATAGTGCGAAAGATGATGCTGCAGGTTTGCAGATCTCAAACCGTTTGAATGTGCAAAGTCGTGGTTTAGACGTTGCTGTTCGTAACGCGAATGATGGTATTTCCATGGCACAAACCGCCGAAGGCGCCATGAATGAAACCACCAACATTTTGCAACGGATGCGGGATCTTTCTTTACAATCTGCGAATGGTTCAAACTCAAAATCTGAGCGTGTCGCTATCCAAGAAGAAGTCACGGCACTTAATGATGAATTGAATCGTATTGCAGAGACCACCTCATTTGCGGGTAATCGTCTATTGAACGGTACTTTCCAAACGAAGTCGTTCCAGATTGGATCTCAGAGCGGTGAAGCTGTGATGCTGACCATGAAAGACATGCGTAGTGATAACGCGATGATGGGAGGAACCAGTTACGTTGCGGCGACTGAGGCAGATAAAGATTGGACGGTTAGTGATGGTAGTAATGATTTAACTTTAACCTTGACCGATATTAATGGCGATGAGCAAATCATTAATATTACCGCTAAAGTCGGTGATGATATTGAAGAAGTTGCCACCTACATTAATGGTCAAACTGACTTAGTACAAGCCTCAGTCAATGAGAAGGGGCAGCTACAGGTCTTTACGGGAAATAATGATGTCACTGGCGCCGTCGCTTTTAGTGGTGCATTAGCTACCGAGCTGGATATGCAAACGGGTCAAGCGATCACTATCGATACAATTGATGTAACGACCGTTGGCGGAGCGCAAAAATCCGTGGCCGTTGTTGACGCGGCGCTTAAGTATGTTGATAGTCATCGTGCAGAGCTAGGTGCGTTCCAGAATCGATTCGGCCATGCAATTAATAACTTGGATAACATTAATGAAAATGTTAATGCGTCTAAGAGCCGGATCAAAGATACCGACTTTGCTAAAGAAACGACGGCACTGACTAAATCACAGATTTTAAGTCAAGCGTCGAGCTCAGTCTTAGCTCAAGCGAAACAAGCACCAACGGCGGCACTCGCGCTATTAGGTTAATTAAGATTTAAGTGATAATAAAAAACCCAGCATAAGCTGGGTTTTTTTATAAATGGTGCGGAAGGAGAGACTTGAACTCTCACACCTTGCGGCGCCAGAACCTAAATCTGGTGCGTCTACCAATTTCGCCACTTCCGCACAAATTTTTTAGATAACTTGATTGACTCAAATCATCATTGTAATTGGCAGGTCTACCTGGATTCGAACCAGGGAATGGCGGCATCAAAAGCCGCTGCCTTACCGCTTGGCGATAGACCTGCAATGCTGTTAATTTAATAACAGTCTTATCGATAAAGCAACTGTTCAACAGTAACTAACGATAAATGGTGGCTACGACGGGATTCGAACCTGTGACCCCATCATTATGAGTGATGTGCTCTAACCAGCTGAGCTACGTAGCCACGACTAATCAATGGTGCGGAAGGAGAGACTTGAACTCTCACACCTTGCGGCGCCAGAACCTAAATCTGGTGCGTCTACCAATTTCGCCACTTCCGCACAAATTTTGTAGATAATCTGATTGACTCAAACCATCGTTGTAATTGGCAGGTCTACCTGGATTCGAACCAGGGAATGGCGGCATCAAAAGCCGCTGCCTTACCGCTTGGCGATAGACCTGTTGTTGATAGCAGGCTATGCTAACTCAATAAATGGTGCGGAAGGAGAGACTTGAACTCTCACACCTTGCGGCGCCAGAACCTAAATCTGGTGCGTCTACCAATTTCGCCACTTCCGCACAAATTTTGTAGATAACTTGATTGACTCAAACCATCGTTGTAATTGGCAGGTCTACCTGGATTCGAACCAGGGAATGGCGGCATCAAAAGCCGCTGCCTTACCGCTTGGCGATAGACCTGTAATACTGAACTTGGTGCGGAGGGAGGGACTTGAACCCTCACGTCCTAACGGACACTAGCACCTGAAGCTAGCGCGTCTACCAATTTCGCCACCACCGCAAATTCAGTCAATGCTGACACAGTATTGATGGAACTAAATAGTTGGCAGGTCTACCTGGATTCGAACCAGGGAATGGCGGCATCAAAAGCCGCTGCCTTACCGCTTGGCGATAGACCTACATCGGTTAACAGCTATCTACTGCTGACCTCTAATATGGTGCGGAAAGAGAGACTTGAACTCTCACACCTTGCGGCGCCAGAACCTAAATCTGGTGCGTCTACCAATTTCGCCATTTCCGCAAAACTTTACTTTTATAACGAGATAATGGTGCGGAAGGAGAGACTTGAACTCTCACACCTTGCGGCGCCAGAACCTAAATCTGGTGCGTCTACCAATTTCGCCACTTCCGCATCTCGTTATTGTACCTGATCTCAAAAGAAGAGGTAAAATAAGTGGTGGCTACGACGGGATTCGAACCTGTGACCCCATCATTATGAGTGATGTGCTCTAACCAACTGAGCTACGTAGCCATCTTTTTAGAGCGAGAAACTATAATCTATTCTCGCCATCAGTTCCAATAGTTTTTACGTATTGAAACCTAAAGAAATAATGGCAGGTCTACCTGGATTCGAACCAGGGAATGGCGGCATCAAAAGCCGCTGCCTTACCGCTTGGCGATAGACCTACGGTGATAAGTAGCCCTTGGGCAGCCTATCGATAAATGGTGCGGAAAGAGAGACTTGAACTCTCACACCTTGCGGCGCCAGAACCTAAATCTGGTGCGTCTACCAATTTCGCCATTTCCGCATTATTTCCTAATTATTCTACTCAAAGAACACTTAGGAAATGGTGGCTACGACGGGATTCGAACCTGTGACCCCATCATTATGAGTGATGTGCTCTAACCAGCTGAGCTACGTAGCCAATTGCTAAACTGCTTATCACTCACAGCCAGCGTTACGTCGGAGTTTCGAAGTTGCCTTCTCGCTGCGAACGGTGCGCATTATGCGGATATGGCTGTAGAGCGTCAATAGTTTTTTTGAATAAATTCCTCAAAACCAACTGTTCGAGTTTTTTTTAAACAAAGCTAGCTATTTCTGATCAAAATCTATCCCAAACCGAGTGATTTTCTCATTGTACGTCAAGCAGATGATCATGGTTTATTAGCGATGAATGTAAAAGTAAGCCATGAAAGTTCGATGCAAAAAGAAGCCCACATTGTGTTGGCTTCTTTCGATAGTGGTTAGGTTTTATACGTTAAAGCGGAAATGAATGACATCACCATCTTTGACAATATAATCTTTGCCTTCTAAACGCCATTTACCCGCTTCTTTGGCACCACTCTCGCCTTGGTACTGGATGAAGTCATTGTAACCGATCACTTCGGCACGGATAAATCCACGTTCAAAATCGGTGTGGATTTTTCCTGCTGCTTGAGGAGCTGTCGCGCCTACCGGAACGGTCCAAGCACGGACCTCTTTAACCCCTGCGGTAAAGTAAGTTTGCAAATCAAGCAGTTCATACCCTGAACGAATCACTCGGTTTAAGCCTGGTTCTTCAATACCCAGATCGGCAAGAAACTCAGCACGCTCTTCTTCTTCTAATTCAGAAAGTTCGGCTTCAATAGCAGCACACACGGCCACGACAGAGGCATTTTCTTGGGCGGCATGAGCACGGACCGCGTCTAAATAGGGGTTATTTTCAAAGCCATCTTCATTCACATTAGCAATGTACATGGTTGGCTTAAGGGTGAGGAAATTAAGGTATCCAACCGCAGCAAGTTCTTCTTTGCTTAAGGGGACAGAGCGTGCAGAGCCACCTTCAGTCAGTACTGGCAACAGTTTTTCTAAGACACTAAGCTCAAATTTAGCGTCTTTATCACCGCCTTTTGCACGTTTCGTTTGACGTTGAATCGCGCGTTCGCAACTGTCTAAGTCGGCTAAGGCGAGTTCAAGGTTGATCACTTCGATATCTTCAATAGGTGATACTTTACCGGCGACGTGAACAATATTTTCGTTCTCAAAGCAGCGGACAACGTGACCAATCGCATCGGTTTCGCGGATGTTGGCTAAAAATTTATTACCTAAACCTTCACCTTTTGATGCCCCAGCCACTAAGCCTGCGATATCAACAAACTCCATTGTCGTTGGTAGTATGCGTTGTGGATTAACAATTTTTGCCAAGGCGTCGAGACGCAAATCAGGCACTGGTACCACACCAGTGTTTGGTTCAATAGTACAAAACGGGAAGTTAGCCGCTTCGATACCTGCGTTAGTCAGTGCATTAAAAAGGGTTGATTTACCTACGTTAGGTAAACCCACAATGCCACATTTAAAACCCATGTTTGGTAACCTTATTCAGCTTTGAACGTATGTAAGCGGTTTTGCGCTTTAGTTAGGCCATCTTTCAGTAAAATATCGAGACAGCGAACAGATTCATCTACTGCTGCTAGTATGCACTCGTGCTCTTTGTTAGGAGCTTTACTTAACACATAGCCTGCGACTTTGTCTTTGTGTCCTGGATGGCCAATGCCAATACGAAGACGATAGAATTCTTTATTGTTGCCTAATTTACTGATGGTGTCTT
Organism: Vibrio sp. V31_P5A7T61; assembly: GCF_009904895.1. NCBI lineage: Bacteria > Pseudomonadati > Pseudomonadota > Gammaproteobacteria > Vibrionales > Vibrionaceae > Vibrio > Vibrio sp. V31_P5A7T61. The sequence goes on along the minus strand of NZ_WXWI01000034.1, from coordinate 24,911 downwards.
TTAACCCATTATGACCACCATGCCCGCCACCTTGTTTAAATTTAGCCACGCCGGGGGGAAGATCCAGTTCGTCATGAGCGATCATGATCTCTTCCGGTTTGATTTGATAAAACTTAGCAAGGGCTGCGACGGCTTTACCAGATAAATTCATATAAGTCGTTGGGATCAGTAAACGCAGATCTTCACCATTAACCAATATACGACCGGTTAATCCGAAAAACTTTACTTCACTTTTCAGTGTCGTATTGTGCACTCGGGCCAGTTCTTCGATGACCCATGCTCCTGCATTATGTCGAGTATTGACGTATTCAGGGCCCGGGTTGGCCAGACCGACAAGTAATTTAATTGGTTGACTCAAGGCTAGGATCCCTTCGGAAACGAAAAAAGCGCGGTATGATAGCATAGAAAAATGCAAAAGGGCGAGATGGCTGATGCTCGACGCCATGAAACAAAAATACCTCGTCATATTTGACGAGGTATTTTACCGATCCAAGACTATCGCTGCTTAGTTAAACATCGCTGAGATAGACTCTTCGTTACTGATTCGGCGGATCGCCTCGGCGAGCATGGTTGATAACGTTAATTGGGTAACTTTACCCGTTGCTGCCATTTCTTTAGATAAAGTGATTGAGTCTGTGACGATCACTTGGTCAAGCACAGAATTTTTGATGTTTTTTGCGGCATTGCCTGAGAAGACAGCATGGGTTGCATAAGCAAACACACGTTTTGCTCCGCGCTCTTTAAGTGCTTCAGCCGCTTTGCATAAGGTTCCGCCGGTATCGATCATATCGTCAACAATCACGCAATCACGGCCTTCAACGTCACCGATTAAGTTCATGACTTCAGAGACGTTGGCACGAGGACGACGTTTATCGACAATCGCGATATCAATATCACCGAGTGCTTTTGCTGTTGCACGAGCACGTACCACACCACCTAGATCCGGAGATACGACGACAGGATCTTCTAAGTTACGTGCTTTCATGTCTTCCAAGAGAACGGGTGTACCGAAGATGTTATCTACCGGTACATCAAAGAAACCTTGAATTTGCTCTGCGTGTAGGTCAATGGTTAAGACCCGATCAACCCCTACGTTAGAGAGAAAGTCAGCGACGACTTTCGCCGTAATTGGAACACGAGCAGAACGCACTCGACGGTCTTGGCGTGCATAGCCAAAGTAAGGGATGACAGCAGTAATACGGCCTGCTGAAGCGCGGCGCATTGCGTCAATCATTACCACCAATTCCATTAAATTGTCATTGGTTGGTGCACAAGTTGATTGAATAATAAATACATCGCTACCACGAACATTTTCGTTGATCTGCACTGCCACTTCTCCATCAGAGAAGCGAGAAACAGTAGCATCACCAAGGGAGATGTATAGACGTTCAGCAATACGTTGGGCTAGTTCAGGTGTGGCGTTACCAGCAAATAGCTTCATATCAGGCACGGTGGAAACCTCAGGGTTGCGTCCAGTTTTTAATTAGGTTGGGTGTCGGCTGATTGGTAATCAGCCAGTGTCTCTTTTAGTGGTGAAACGTTGCGGCCTTGAGCGACAAACGCAGAGACAGTGTCTGGGAGTTTCGCAAGGACAGCTTGCGCTTCTTTTTTGCTCGAAAATTCAGCGAAAACGCAAGACCCGGTCCCGGTCAATCTTGACGGCGCGTATTGTAGCAGCCATGAAAGTTGCTTATCAACCTCTGGGTACTCCAATCGGACAATTTTTTCGCAATCGTTTTCGTAGTTCGCATTGAGTAGAGTATTAATATCACGTTTTGCTGTGTTTCTCGGTAATTTTGGATGAGAAAAAATTACTTTTGTCGCAATACTCACATTTGGGCGAATCACGAGATAATGCTTTTCTTCGGGCTGTACCGGTTGGAGCTTTTCTCCAACACCTTCGGCAAAAGCGGAGAAGCCGTGAATAAAAACCGGAACATCGGCCCCTAAACTTAGACCTATCGTCGCGAGTTGATCATCGCTTAACCCACAGCTCCATAAATAATTGAGTGCGACCAACACCGTTGCCGCATTAGAAGAACCTCCACCAATCCCCCCGCCCATTGGTAAGCGTTTGGTTAGTTGAATATCTGCGCCGAATGAGCTCTCGGTTTGCTGCTGTAAGGCGCAAGCCGCACGGTAAATAAGATTATCTTGCAGTGCGACGTCAGGCAGTTGCGGTGAGAGTGTGATTTGCCCTGTCTGATTCGCGGTAATCGTCAGTTCATCGCCATAATCGATAAATTGAAATAATGTTTGCAGGTCGTGATAACCATCAGCGCGTTGTCCGGTAATGTACAAAAACAGATTTAATTTAGCGGGCGATGGCCATACGGTTGGTCGTTGTATCATGGCGTGAGTGTCCATTTAGATATCACAAGGTTAATCGAGGTGTCCTGTTGGGTGAGCAATACTCGGTCTGGCAGAGGGAGGGGTTTATCTTGCCAGAGATATTCGCGGTAGCGATGATAATCTACCGTCCAGCGCGAAAAACCTTGGTTTTTTTGTAATCTAGCCAAGGTATTGTTCGAATTTAATTCAAAGTGATCGGCTTGAGTGGGTAAGCCGACAATCCATGCTTGTAAAAGCTCAATAGGGAGCGTTAATCCAGTCAGAGAGGTAATCAATTGTTCGGCACTGTCAGCGCGGTAGACGTTGTCATCATGGGTGATGACTTGCGCTCCTTGTTGATCAATCGATAAATTTAATACCGTCTGTCCTAAAAAGGTCGTTAGGCGGAGCTGGGTTTGCTGAGGTGAAATTTGCCACTGAAAATTAAGAGATTGACGCTGATTGGGGTCAATATAGGCGAGTTTCCCAACCAGTTGAAACTGCGTAATGGTCTTTAAGCGAGCTTGGTGTGATTGCCATTCAACGTCCCTAATGGGGTCGGGAATGCTGCTACAGCCCCATAGTCCTAAGAGTAAGGTAATAATAAGAAAAATACGTGGCGGTGATATCATCATATGCTCGTTATTTATCCATTTATGGGACACAAGAGCCGTCACTATACCATTGATATCACGAACTCGGGAAAACAAATCCCAATCGCTCTTTCAATAAATAGGTGCATCAAGTAAAATTCGCCGCTCAACCCACTTCTTATCAGAGAACCCTCGATACATGTCCTTGCTTGTTATTGGTATCAATCACAATACAGCTTCGGTTGAGTTGCGAGAAAAAGTGGCCTTTGGAGCAGATAAACTGTCCGAAGCGTTGCGCCATTTATCTGGCCAACCTTACGTCAAGGGAAGTGTGATTTTATCAACCTGTAACCGAACCGAACTGTATTGTGACGTTAAGGTGGCAAGTAAGAATAAACTGATAGAGTGGTTATCTCAGTTTCATCAAGTCAATCTGGAAACCTTAAAGCCCAGTTTATATGTCCATGAAGAGCAAGCGGCAATCCGTCATCTGATGCGCGTTGCTTGTGGATTGGATTCATTAGTACTGGGCGAACCACAAATTTTGGGTCAAGTAAAACAAGCGTATGCGGATTCGCGAGAGAATCGCATGGTCGATTCGGCCTTAGATAAGTTGTTTCAAAAAGCGTTTTCGGTTGCTAAGCGTGTGCGGACTGAAACCGACATTGGTGGTCATGCGGTCTCTGTTGCTTATGCCGCCTGTACGCTGGCAAAACATATTTTTGAATCGTTAACGCAGGCTACGGTGCTATTAGTTGGCGCAGGAGAGACCATCGAATTGGTCGCTAAACATTTGGACGGTCATGGTTGTAAACGAATGATCGTTGCTAACCGAACACGCGAACGAGCCATGGCATTAGCGCAAAATTTTGACGCTGAAGTGATTACCTTAAATGAGATTCCAGATTATTTAGCACAGGCGGATATTGTGATTAGTTCGACCGCTAGTCCGCTGCCCATCATCGGTAAAGGGATGGTCGAAAGCGCGCTCAAAGCGCGTCGTCATCAACCGATGCTGTTAGTCGATATTGCCGTGCCGCGTGATGTGGAATCACAAGTCAGTGAACTTGACGATGCTTATCTCTATTCAGTGGATGATTTACAATCGATTGTTGAGAGTAATATTGAGCAACGTAAGATTGAGGCGATTCAAGCCGAAGCGATCGTCAGCGAAGAAAGCGCAGAATTCATGAGTTGGATGCGCTCGCTGCAGGCGGTCGACAGCATTCGTGACTATCGTCAATCGGCGAACAATATCCGTGAAGAATTACTCAGTAAAAGTTTACAAGCGTTAGCCGCTGGAGGCGATGCGGAAAAGTTATTGGTCGAATTAAGTAATAAACTCACCAATAGATTGATCCATACCCCAACGCGCGCGTTGCAGATGGCAGCCGAGCAAGGGGAGCCAGCAAAACTGGCAATTATTAGGCAAAGTTTGGGTCTTGATGACCTGTAATAATTTGTAAATCCTTATTTATTAAAGAAGAAACTATGAAAGCGTCGATTTTAGTTAAGCTTGAATCTTTGGTGGAGCGCTACGAAGAAGTGCAACACTTATTAGGCGATCCTGCCGTGATCGGTGATCAAAATAAATTTCGATCGCTCTCAAAAGAGTACTCGCAGCTCGAAGAAGTCACCCAATGCTTCCAAGCCTATCAGCAAGCTCAGGAAGATTTGCTGGCCGCAGAAGAGATGACCAAAGAAGACGATGCTGAAATGCGCGAAATGGCCCAAGATGAAATGAAAGCGGCTAAAGCGGAAATTGAACGCTTAAGTGCTGAGCTGCAAATCCTTCTGTTACCTAAAGATCCGAATGATGATCGCAACTGTTTCTTAGAAATTCGTGCTGGGGCGGGTGGTGATGAAGCCGGGATTTTTGCTGGTGATCTGTTCCGGATGTACAGCCGTTTTGCTGAGAAAAAAGGCTGGCGAATTGAAGTCATGTCGGCGAGTGAAGCTGAGCATGGTGGTTACAAAGAGATGATAGCCAAAGTTAATGGTGACGGAGCTTACGGGGTATTGAAATTTGAGTCGGGCGGTCACCGAGTGCAACGTGTTCCCGCGACCGAATCTCAAGGTCGTGTACATACTTCTGCGTGTACTGTGGCTGTGATGCCTGAGATCCCTGAAGCCGAAATTCCTGAAATTAAAGCCAGCGATCTAAAAATTGATACCTTCCGCTCATCAGGAGCAGGTGGCCAGCACGTTAACACGACGGATTCAGCAATTCGAATTACCCACTTGCCAACGGGGATTGTGGTTGAGTGTCAGGATGAGCGTTCTCAACATAAGAACAAAGCTAAAGCGATGTCTGTGCTTGGCGCTCGGATTGTTCAGGCTGAAGAGAAAAAACGTACGGCGGAAATCTCCGATACCCGACGTAATCTACTTGGCTCAGGCGATCGCAGTGATCGCATTCGCACTTACAACTATCCACAGAGTCGAGTGTCCGATCATCGTATTAACCTCACCATTTATCGTCTCAATGAGGTGATGGAAGGCGATTTACAAGCCTTGATTGATCCTGTTGTCCAAGAGCATCAAGCGGATCTGCTGGCTGCGTTATCTGATAACCATTAATTCATTCATTATCATGACGATACAAGCCTTATTGGCTAACGCTAAGCGGCAACTTATCGAGAGCGGCAGCGATTCGCCGTCTCTTGATGCCGCGCTGCTGCTTTGCCATGTGTTACAAAAACCGCGCTCCTATTTATTGACGTGGCCAGATAAAAGGCTCGATGCAGAGGCTATTTCTGCTTTCGAGGTGTTGCTCGCACGGCGTATCGCCGGTGAGCCGATCGCTTATATTATTGGTGAACGCGAATTTTGGTCGCTGCCCCTAAAAGTTGCACCATCGACCTTAATACCTCGTCCGGATACTGAACGCTTAGTTGAATTAGCACTGGATAAGGCTGTACTTATTGATGGCGATATCCTTGATCTAGGGACAGGAACTGGAGCTATCGCATTAGCGCTTGCTTCAGAGCTACCTCAGCGCCACGTGCTGGGGATCGATCTGCGTTCAGAGGCCGTTGAGCTTGCCGAGGATAATCGCAAACGATTACAGCTTTCCAATGTCACATTTTTGCAAGGCAGTTGGTTTACCCCTCTCGCTAACGGTATAAAGTTTGCTTTGATTGCTTCTAACCCGCCTTATATTGAGGAACACGATCCCCATTTACAGCAAGGGGATGTTCGTTTTGAACCGAGAAGCGCTCTGGTCGCAGGCGATAATGGATTAGCCGATATTAAACATATCGCGACTTCGGCGCGTGAATATTTACTCGATCAAGGCTGGCTGTTGTTTGAACATGGTTACCAACAAGGCAAAGCAGTGCGAACTATTCTGAGTGAACTTGGCTATCAGCAAGTGGTTACGGAGCAAGACTACGCTGGTAACGATCGAGTCACCTTGGGTCAATGTCGATTTTAAAGAGGAACACATGTACGAAGTACTTAAATCACTCCATCTCTTCACTATAGCTACTAGCGCTTTCTTATTGAGTGTTCGTTATATTTTAATGATGATGGATTCCCATTGGCTACAACATAAGTTTCTGAAAATTTATCCGCACATTAACGATAGTCTGTTATTAGTTACTGGCATTTGGCTTATCGTGATCACTGGCTTTATACCTTATACGGCTGCAGCGCCGTGGATGACCGATAAAATTACTTGTGTCTTGGCTTATATCGCTTTGGGCTTTTTTGCGCTTAAGTTTGGTCGTAATAAGCTGTTACGCTCGTTTGCTTTTCTTGGCGCGATGGGCTGGCTGATCATGGCGGGTAAAGTGACTGCTTCTAAAGCACCGATGTTTTTCAGTTAATATCATGGACTCGATAAATCAATGCTGAATTTATTTGATGAAGATTTTGATGCAATGGATTTAGTGGAAGGTGCGCTGGCATTAAATAAAGCCATCAATCCGGAGACTAAAGTCGATTGGGCTCTCGCTGAATTGCAAAGGCTGTACCATCAAGCTGAGTTAGCTTTAGCTGATGAATCAAATACAAAGCAGCGCTTTGCCCTATTTTTGGATGTTTTTTATCATCAATGGGGCTTTGTTGGCGATAAAGAAACCTATTTTCATTCTCGTAACGGTTTTATTGATAAAGTCCTCGAACGTCGTCAGGGAATACCGGTGAGTCTTGGAGCGTTGCTGCTCTATTTTGCTAGGCGCTTTGATTTTCCCGTGCAAGGAATTACTTTTCCTACCCAGTTTTTACTTGAAGTGCAGTGGCCTGATGAATCTCCGCTGTATCTCAATCCTTTTTCCGGCGAGTTTGTCTCGAAATACATGCTCAATGCGTGGTTGGTTGGTCATAAAGGCCCTTTGGCCCGCTTGCAGGCTGAGCATCTAAAACCGACCGATAATCCAACGATTATTGGTCGCTGGTTAGCCTTATTGAAAAGTGCCTTGTTGCGCGAAGAGCGCTATACTTTGGCGCTGCGCTGCACCAATTTAGCGTTAACCTTTGTCCCTGATGATCCTTATGAAATACGCGATCGTGGTTTTATCTATCAGCAGTTAGACTGTCATCAGGTGGCGTTATCCGATTTCCAATATTTTATTGAACACTGCCCTGATGATCCCGCAGCGCAGTTACTCAAGAATCAAATGAATGCGCTAACGGTTTATCCAGTGACGCTGCATTAATCACAACTTAAGAGAACTCACTATGGAACAAAAAATTGTTCATATCGGTCATATTCCGGTCGCCAATGATCATCCCTTTACTCTGTTTGCTGGTATGAATGTGTTGGAATCTCGTGATTTGGCGATGCAAATTTGCGAGTACTACGTCAAAGTAACCGAAAAGCTTGGTATTCCTTACGTGTTTAAAGCATCGTTTGATAAGGCTAACCGTAGCTCGGTACATTCATATCGTGGGCCAGGTTTGGAAGAGGGCATGAAAATCTTTCAAGAGCTGAAAGAGACCTTCGGGGTGAAAATCATTACCGACGTACACACCGAAGCGCAGGCTCAGCCAGTCTCTGAGGTCGTTGATGTGATTCAATTACCAGCATTTTTAGCACGTCAAACGGATTTAGTCGAAGCAATGGCAAAAACGGGCGCAGTCATTAACGTTAAAAAACCGCAGTTTATGAGCCCAGGACAAGTAGGTAATATTGTTGAAAAGTTCGCGGAATGTGGCAATGAGCAAGTCATTTTATGTGAGCGTGGTGCTTGCCATGGTTACGATAACTTAGTAGTTGATATGCTCGGATTTGGCGTGATGAAAAAAGCCTCTAAAGGCAGTCCAATCATTTTCGATGTTACCCATTCACTGCAGATGCGCGATCCATTGGGAGCTGCTTCCGGTGGTCGCCGTGAACAAACCGTGGAACTGGCTAAAGCTGGTTTAGCGACGGGTATCGCTGGTTTATTTATCGAAGCTCACCCAACGCCTGATCAAGCGAAATGTGATGGTCCTTCGGCCTTACCGTTGGATAAGCTCGAACCTTTCTTAGTACAAATGAAAGCGTTGGATGATTTGATTAAGAGCTTTGCACCGATCGATATCCGTTAAGTTCAATCCTTGCGCTTTAAAAAAACGGGTAAGATAATTCCTTACCCGTTTTGGTTTGGGCAATAAGGAGTAGTTAAGCATGACCCCAGCCATTGATTTAGCGAAAAAAAAGCACATCGCCCACACGATTCATCACTATGAGCATGATCCTAGTCATCCGAGTTATGGTTTAGAAGCTGCGCAAGCGTTAGGTCAGGACCCTGCAACGGTATTCAAAACGTTATTATTCTGTCTCAATGGCGAAGCTAAGCATTTGGCCGTTGCGGTAATCCCCGTTGAAAAAAAACTCAACTTAAAGCTCGCGGCAAAAGCGGCCAAAGCGAAAAAAGCCGAGATGGCCGATCCAGAGATCGCTCAAAAGATCACGGGTTATGTGGTGGGTGGGATCAGTCCGTTAGGGCAAAAGAAACGCTTGCCGACTTTTATTCACAGCAGTGCCGAGGCATTGACCACTCTGTGTGTTAGTGCAGGCAAGCGTGGTTTAGAGATAGAGCTTAGTCCACAAGACCTCACTAAGCTCACTGATGGACAGTTTGTTGATTTGTGCCAATAAGTCTGTCGATTTGTGGTTGCAAGTGGTGATATGGGAGGCCCTCGTTTATCTTGATGAAGTCTATTGATGGTCATCGGATGAACGAGAGCGTCACTGATCATTTTCTTATTTTAATTTGTCGCCATCTGGCGACATGATCAATGCTTATCCATTTGCGTGTTGTCGACCACGTGGTTTTCACCGAGATCTTTTGGTAACACTAAGTTGAGAATAATCGCCACAATTCCACACAAACTCACACCTTGTAAACTAAATTCACCAATACCAAACGCCATACCACCAATCCCGAAAACCAGAGTGACAGCGACAATCACAAGGTTACGAGATTTGTGTAAGTCGACTTGGTTTCGGATTAAGGTATTGAGTCCAACGGTGGCTATCGATCCAAATAATAGAATCATAATTCCGCCCATCACCGGGATTGGAATGGTTTGTAACAATGCTCCAAGCTTGCCGACCAAGGCTAATACAATCGCCGTTACTGCCGCCCAAGTCATGATAACCGGGTTAAAGGCTTTGGTTAGCATTACCGCGCCAGTGACTTCACTGTAGGTTGTATTTGGTGGTGCACCGACCATACTGGCTGCTATGGTCGCAAATCCATCTCCCGCAATGGTACGATGTAACCCCGGTTTTTTAAGATAATCTTTTCCGGTGACATTAGAAATTGCGAGCATATCGCCGACGTGCTCAACGGCTGGAGCAATCGCGACCGGAATCATAAATAAAATGGCATTAATGTTAAATTCAGGAAAGGTGAAGCTTGGCAATGCCAGCCACGCGGCTTGTTGAACCGGAACAAAACTGACCACACCAAAGTACAGAGAAACGCTATAACCGGCGGCAATCCCTGCACAAATAGGAATGAGTTTAAAAAAACCTCTCGAAAAGACACTGACACCAACGGTCACCAGTAATGAAATCGCTGAAATCCATAACGCAGCTTGTCCATCAATCAACTGTACTGAACCATCCCCCGTTCTGCCCAGTGCCATATTGACCGCAGTAGGTGCGAGACCTAATCCAATCACCATGATAACCGGTCCAACGACCACGGGAGGTAATAGCGTATGTACAAAGCCCACGCCTCGAACTTTAATGATAGCGCCGAGTAAGACATAGACTGCGCCAGCGGCCATTAGGCCCCCCATTGTTGCGCCAATTCCCCAGGTCTGTACGCCATACATAATGGGAGCAATAAAAGCGAAAGAAGAGGCGAGAAAGATAGGTACAGAGCGGCGAGTAATGATTTGGAAGATTAAGGTGCCTACACCAGCCCCAAACAGAGCAACGTTAGGATCAAGCCCGGTCAGCAATGGAACCAGAACCAGAGCACCAAATGCGACAAATAGCATTTGTGCACCTTGAATGGCATTTTTCATCGTGTTTTCCCTGAAGCAAAATAAAATTCGCGGGATTCTATCATCTTTGCAAACGATTGCTATGGGTTATGGATCAAACTTTTTCTGGTTTCTGATCATTAATAAGCTGAAAAGGTTTGGCATTGCGACTGATGAGGCAGGAATCAGGAAGGAAAAACTGCGGAAAATTGACACTGGCTCTGGTACTGCGCCTTGCCCCGACCTAGATAGTTGCTTATCATCAATGCTCACTTGGAATTTATGGTAACCGTATGCGCTATTTCGTTTTGTTGTTGATGGGGTTAATCAGTCTGCCTGTATTGGCGTTAACTAAAATCAATCTGTACCAAGCTGAAGTTGTGATCGACGAGCAGCACAACGATCCAGAAGCTGAAGCTCGAATTCGTGCCATGCAAGAGGTGATTGTTCGAGCCACGGGGAGTCAGGACTCATTGAACAATGACGTCGTCAGTAAAGCGCTGCGTCAAAGTGCTCAATACGCGAATCAGATCAGCTATGGACAACTCAATGATCAAAGAACATTAAGAATTGCCTTTAGTGGACCACGCATCCGAGCACTGTTAACTCAAGCGCATTTAGCATTCTGGCCAGAAGACCGGACCAATATTTTAGTGTGGTTGGTAGAAGAATCTGACTATGAGCGGCGTATCATTTGGGAGCATTCACAAACCGACGTTGTATCGCAATTAAAAATGCAGGCTGAGCAACGTGGTTTACCGCTTACTTTTCCTGTCGGTGATTTTGAGGATGTAACGAGTATTCAAAGCTCCGATCTTTGGGGCGGCTTTACGGAGTCAATTGCGACGGCGAGTCAACGCTATACCAGCGATGCCATTTTAGTGCTACGAGCTCAAGGTTCCACTTTGCGTTGGGCGTTGTACGATCAATCCGCCGAACAGATGCTAACCTCTCCTAAAGTCCCAGTCAGTGGTCAGACTTCTGGCGAGGAGGCAATGAACACATTCATCGATGTATTGGCTAATCACTACGCTAAAAAAAGTGCGGTGTTAGTGGGTAGCGAGTCTTCACAAACGCTGTGGGCGGCATTTAAACCGATTAATAATGCTCAGGCTTTCTTTACCTTGGAGGAGAGCGTGAGACGCTTAAGCTCAGTCGCCTCTTTGGATATTGTGAGTATTCGAGGGGATGAAGTTATCTTCAATGTGCACTTGTTAGCTAGCGAAGCTGATTTCGCTCAGGAAGTGCTTCGTCTGCGCCAAGTGACGCTGAGAGCGGTACCGAAACTCGTTGAGCGTGAAAACATTGAGCAAGAACAGGAGAAAGAATATCGTGAGCCAGAGGATAAGCGACCGGTGGTGACACCACCTAAAAGAACCCAGCTTTATTTCTCTTGGCAAGATTAACTTCTCCCTGTTTAAGGGGATTGATGGTTGCTGAAGATGTTAATCGGTAAAGTCAGACAAAATCCCTCCTACCGATTTAATTGACTTGTCCCAGCCCTTTTTAGAGGTTGGGACTCACGTTTTCAATTAATGATTATCACCCTCGTTTAAGGCAACGGCGAGTTGAGCAAGGCGTTGACCAAGACGTTGGGCTAATTCACTCTCATCATGGGTTAAGGTGTTATTTGCAGAGTCAGCCACATGACTGGCGCCGTAAGGGGTGCCACCCGATCGAGTGGTATGCAGCTTGGGCTCTGAATAAGGAATCCCCATAATCAACATGCCATGGTGCAGCAAAGGCAGCATCATGGTCTGTTGAGTCGTCTCTTGTCCGCCATGTAATGTTGCCGAGCTAGTAAATACGCAGGCTGGTTTATCAATTAACGAACCTTTTACCCATAGTGGGGTGGTTTGATCCCAAAAATGTTTTAATGGTGCCGCCATATTTCCGAACCAAACGGGGCTGCCGACGGCTAAGCCATGACACTGTTCTAACTCATCGAAGGTTAAGTAAGGATCACTCGCGTTTCCTTGCGTAGGTTCTAGCTCAGGAACGGTACGTAAAATCGCCTCACATCCAGAGACCGACTCAATACCTCGGGCAATATGCCGAGCCAAGCTGCGGGTACTTCCGTGACGGCTGTAGTACAGAACGATCAGACGAGTCATAAAATATCCAGTACCTGTTCTGGTGGACGACCGAGACGCGCTTGTTGATTGGCAATCACAATAGGGCGTTCGATCAGAATGGGGTGTTCTACCATGGCTGAAAATAACGCCTCGTCAGAGAGGGTAGGATCGGCTAAATTCAGGGTTTTATATAAGGCTTCTTTACAACGCATCATGTCTCGAACCTGACTATGAGGTAACTTTTCATGAATGGCTTTGAGTTGTTCAATGGTCAATGGGGTTTGTAAATAGTGGATAATGTTCAGCTGCAGGTTACGTGCTTCTAACAGCGCTAACGTTTCGCGGCTTTTAGAGCAGCGTGGATTGTGATAAATGGTAACGGACATCCTCTCTCCTTAATAAAGATGGTTTATTATTTAAGTTGCTTATTGTTCTGCGAGTTGACGAGGCTGTGGTATTGGCTGCGTCATTTTCCCCAATCACATAGTTTGTCGATATGATTAGGGTTACACTCGCTTACCAATCATCAATTACTCCCAGTCATTGTTGGCTAACAATCGCCTTGAGTCGCTAAGTTTATCGTAGGGCTAAAAATCGATCTCTTTGTACCATGAGTTGATCGAGTCGTGCATCATAGCGAGCTTGTTGCAAACTACCCAAAGGAGCAAGTTGACTGGCTTGGGTATAAAACTGAATCGCTTTATTCCAGTTTGCGCCTAAGGCAAAAATTTCAGCCCTGGCTGCCAAATCTTCTGCGCTATTACCGCTTCGGCTATTCGCTTCTGCTAACAAATGCCATCCATTGACGTCATTGGGGCGCTCATGGGTGTAGCGTTGTAAAATACGAATGGCTTCTGAAAATTTTTCATCTTTGATCAAGACATTGGCGTAGTTTATCACCAATACAGGATTATTGGGTTTTCGTTGCAGTGCTTGAGCCAGCATGGATTGTGCTTCTGTGGCGCGTTCAGTATCAACCAAAAGGTCACTCATCGCATCGAGATAAAAATTATTATCAGGATGGCTTTGTAGCAACTTTTTCAAGCGACTTTCGGCTTCGTCGTATTGCTTAGTATCAAGATAAACGAGAGCTTTACCATAATCAAAGGCGGCGGCCATACCCGGATCAGCTTTTCTTTGGTTACGCTTAAACCAATCTAATGCGGCTTCACTGTTGATTCCTGTATAACGAGCGACAACTCGCGAGCGCGTTAAATGATAATTCAGAGATGGAGCAACGCTAACACTAGGAAATTGTTGTGCTCGAGAACGACTATCTGTAATACGATCTTCGGGTAAAGGGTGGGTGAGGAGCATCGGTGGCGGCGTACTGGCATAACGATATTCGTCAGCAAGACGACCAAAAAAGCGTGGCATGGCATGCACATCAAACCCAGCTTTAGCTAAAGTCGCAATCCCAAAACGATCCGCTTCTTTTTCATTACTGCGCGTGTAGTTAATTTGGCTTTGCATACTGCCAGCTGTCGTCGCGGTGATCGCTGCAATTCCCGCTTGAGGCGCTGCGATGGCTAATAGCAGTGAGCCAGCTAAAGCGGCAATTGTGGCTGGGGAGCGACGAGCTTGCTCTTCCATACTACGCGCTAAATGACGTTGAGTGACGTGAGCAATTTCATGCGCCATGACCGACGCGAGCTCACTTTCTGATTGAGCATGCAGTAGTAGACCAGAATGCAGCGCAATATAACCACCGAAAAACGCGAAAGCATTAATATTACGATCGCGGATCATAAAGAAGGTAAACGGCGTTTTGACATCATCTGAGTTAGCGACCAAGCGATAACCTAGCGCATCAATATACTCATTGATAACCGGGTCGTTGATGATCGGACGGCTGTTACGTAACATGCGCATATACGCATCACCATAGATAAGCTCTTGATCAATTGTTAATGTTGAGCCTGCCACGGTACCAATATCGGGCAATTCTATGCTATCACTCCCAAAACGATTCGCATATGCGCCAGAAAGTGGACTTAAGGTTGCCGCGAGGCAGAGGTAAACAAGAGAACGTTTTATTTTCATAGTGATAGGTAATGCTCCAAGCTTATCTTTCTCTAAGACACTGTGCGATGCCATTGGTTTCCTACACCGCAGAAAGTCATCTCGTTTACTCACTCCGGCAGTGGTATGATTGAGGCTGATTTATTTTACACACTGTGTTGCGGTTTCTTCTCAATAGTGATTATGAGGCTGACCGCTCCATCCATCAGTAGTTTGAGTCTATATTAAGGATTGAACCCTAAAATGGAACCCAAGATTGTTGATTTACCTAAGTCGTGCTGTCCTATGACATTATTACTTGCAAACCGTCACATCTTGACGCTTGATGATAGAAAAAATCACATTATTCTGATTGGCAGGCAAGATACGGTTGATGCTCCATATTATCTCAATACCATTGCTGTTCAGCACATGAATTTGCCAAATAATCGTTATTTTTCTCGTTCTATTGTTAAGGGGAGCCCGCTCGATGTTTGAAATGCTCAATCGTTGGTATCAAAGACGATTCTCCGATCCTCATGCGGTTAGTTTGGTCGCTATCTTATTTTTTGGTTTTATCATCATCTATTTTTTTGGTCATTTGATCGCCCCATTATTGGTTGCGATTGTTTTAGCCTATCTGCTTGAGTGGCCAGTAACCCAGCTATGCCGTTTAGGAATTCCGAGAACCTTATCGGTTTTGGTCATCGTGTCATTGTTTCTTGGACTCATGTTAGTTGCGTTATTTGGTATTGTTCCGACCATTTGGCAGCAAGTCATTAATTTAATTAATGATATCCCTAATATGTATAACGATTTGCAAAACTTTATTGCCAGTTTACCGGAGCGCTACCCAGAACTGGCCAACTTACAAATCATTGAGTCATTAGTTAATAATGCAAAAAATAAAGCGCTAAGCATGGGAGAGTCGGTAGTCAAAGGGTCACTAGCGTCATTAGTTAGCTTAGCAACGCTGGCGGTATATTTGATTTTAGTGCCGATGTTGGTGTTCTTTTTACTTAAAGATAAACAAGAAATGATGTCGATTTCCAGCGGCGTTCTACCTCGAAATCGACGTTTGGCGACTAAGGTATGGTTAGAAATGAATCAACAAATTTCTAATTATATTCGTGGTAAAGTGTTGGAGATTCTCATCGTCGGTGGCGTGAGTTATGTGACGTTTGCGATTTTGGATTTACGTTATTCTGCTCTGTTAGCTGTTGCGGTGGGTTTCTCGGTTCTGATCCCTTATATCGGTGCTGCGGCAGTCACTATTCCAGTCGCAATTGTTGGTTTGTTTCAATGGGGATTAACGCCCCAATACTATACCTTGTTGATTGCGTATTTTATTATTCAAATTTTAGATGGCAACGTGCTGGTGCCGATTCTATTTTCTGAAGCGGTCAATTTGCATCCGGTTGCCATCATCATTGCGGTTTTAGTTTTTGGCGGATTATGGGGTTTTTGGGGCGTCTTTTTTGCTATTCCTCTGGCCACATTAGTCAAGGCCGTATGGCATGCTCTACCCAGTAATGACGATGAAACGGTCTCGATTGATAGTTAAGTGACGATGTGTTTTTTACTCGTTATCTGATTGCAAAGCCTCATTGTCGTTAATGAGGCTTTTTGTTTAAAGATAATTAAGCGCTGTTTATGTTGTCGTTGCGGCAAAAGCGTTAACTTTTGCTTACACTCTTAATATCCTCGTTTAAGTTTTGATTGAACTTGGCGATACAGTGATTAAGGCCAACTTCGCCCGAATAAAAAATAAAAATAACATTAGGAAGATTAGTAGAGGGAAATTATGAAATTTAGTCAAAAAATTGTGGCAGCTTCATCTGCATTATTGTTGGTCATTGTCGTTTCATTGTCTGTGCAACAGTTGACGACGGTTCGCTCAGAAGTTCAAGCATTGGTGCACAGCAGTTTAAAAGAGATGGTTGCAGGGGTAAAAAACACCATTACCTTAGATATGGGCAGTAAGAAGGGAATGGCCAAAACCATCACCGAAACCTTAGAACTTGATCCTTTAAATCGTCAATATGTAACCAATGTGCTAGAAAAACCAACGCTCAAAGGTAGCTTTTTATCCATTGGCTTAGGGTATGAATCTGATGGTTCAATGGTCGAAAATGACGATGGCTGGGAGCCAGGGAGTGATTACGATCCAAGACGTCGCCCATGGTATATCGGCGCTAAAGCTCAGAATTCACTCGTCGTTACAGCGCCTTATGCTGACGCATCGACCAATAACATTATCATTTCTATTGGTACGCCTGTACGCCATGCCGGACGCTTTATCGGCGCGATGTTTTATGATTTAGAGCTCACTCAATTAGCGGAAATGGTCAATCGGATCAACCTGTTTGATGCGGGTTACCTGTTTATTGTGACTGCCGATGGCTCAACTATTGCTCACCCTGAGACTCGGTATAACGGTCAGAAATTGACCGCTTATTTGCCCGATGTTCAATTAAAAGAGGGGCTAAAACAGGTTGATATTAATGGTCAGTCACATTTGGTGTATTTTAGTCATGTACCCAGCGAAAATTGGTATGTGGGGGCGGTGATTGATGAGTCGCTCGCATTCGTTGCTCTGACTAAATTACGCAATAGCTCGATTATTTATACTTTGATTGGGGTGATTGTCAGTATTATAGGTTTAACCTTACTAATTAATGTATTAATGCGCCCGCTGAGCGTGCTTAATCAAGCAATAAAAGATGTCGCTTCAGGACAAGGTGATTTAACTAAGCGTCTAGATACCAATACCGATCAAGAGTTCGCAGAGCTTGCTCACGGCTTTAATACCTTTACTGAGACGTTACAAACGCAAATCAAACAATCGAAAGCGATTGGTGAGGAGATCATGCGTGGCGCTGAATTAACCATCATGAGTGTTGAAGGTTCATCTTCAGCGATGCGTTCTCAGTTACAAGAGCTTGAGCAATTAGCGACAGCGATGCATGAAATGTCAGTAACCGCGACGGAAGTCGCCAATAACGCTCAAGGGGCTGCCTCTGCCGCAAAAGAAGCCGATGAAGCAACCATTGAGGGATCGCAAGTTGTGAGTGTGACGACGCAATCGATTGATAAGTTATCCGCGCACATTGAAATGGCCGTTAAAGAAGTTCAAGGTTTGGAGTCGGCAACGGCTAATATTGAAACGATTTTAAAAGTGATTAACGATATTGCGGATCAAACCAATCTATTAGCACTGAACGCGGCGATTGAAGCGGCGCGAGCGGGTGAGTCGGGACGTGGTTTTGCGGTTGTTGCTGATGAGGTACGTACCTTAGCGCAACGAACTCAGCAATCGACCACTGAAATTCGCGGTATGATTGAGCAACTGCAAATCGGCTCTAGATCGGTCTCGAAAGCAATGAAAGAGAGTAAAGATACCGCGATAGATGTCGTTGCCAAAGCACAGTTAGCCGATGGTGCATTACAGCGTATCCGTCATGCCATTCAGCAAATCAGTGACATGAACTTACAAATAGCTTCTGCGGCGGAGCAGCAAAGCTTGGTGGCCGAAGAAATTAACAGCAATACGGTGAAGATAAAAGATTTATCAACCCAAGTTTCTGACTCGGCAGAAGAAGCAAATATTGCCATGCAAGTTCAAGCTGAGAACGTGCGTGAGCAAGACGCCATTTTAGGTAAATTTATTGTCTGATATCATTTATCGATAGTCAGTCGTAATAAAAAACCGCTTCGTTAATAACGGGGCGGTTTTTTTCGTTGCCGAGGAGAGTTTGCAGGTAGGGTTAGTGCTGGTTTAAGTAGTTAAGAACCACCTGATGATGATCTTTGGTTTTAAACTTATCAAACACATGAGCAACTTTACCTTGTTCATCAATTAAAAAACTGATCCGATGCAGGCCATCGTAAGTTTTACCCATGAATTTTTTCTCCCCCCAAACGCCAAATTGATCCGCTAACTGATGATCTTCATCGGATAATAACGTGAAGTTAAGCTTATCACGCTCGATAAACTTACCTAACCGAGCCACAGGGTCAACACTGACACCAAGTACCACCACATTGTGTGCGGCAAGTTCTGCTTGAATATCACGTAAACCTTGAGCTTGTACGGTACAACCTGGAGTCATGGCTTTTGGATAAAAATACAGCAGTACTTTTTTTCCTGAAAAGTCAGCCAGTGAGATGGGATTACCGTGTTGATCAAGGCGAGTCAGCGTCGGTGCCGTTGAACCTACGTGTAGAGGAGTCATGGTGATTCTTTTCCTTTTATTGACTGTTTTTTATGAAATTGAGCGAGCCACGTACAGCCAGTTGATGACAGAGTGCAGCAAACTCTTCTTGTAATTGCATAAGATTATAGTCGGCATTGACTTGAGCAGTAATCGCGATATGAAATTGGTCATGCTCTGTGCTGAGCTTTGATTTGTGAATCGTTTGTGCACTCAATGAAGCCATGCCGATATGCCGTTCGGCAAAAAAATGAGTGAATTTTTCAGTTAAGCCAAGTTTATCGTCAGATTCGACATACACTTCAACGCTATAAGCATAATGTGGCTGATGATGCGGAGAGGTTCGTTTCATCATTGTGATAAGATCGTGTTGTTGTCCGAGCAACGGAAGGGTGCTTTCGATACGAGTAATACTATTTGTATTGCCAGAGACCAACATAATTAAAGTAAATTCATTGCCAAATAAAGCAATCCGGCTATCAATAATATTACCACCAGCTTGAGTCACCAGCTGGATAACTTGGTTACAAATACCCGCACGGTCAGAGCCTATAGCGGTTATCACGAGATGTTGGATCATAAGGCCACTTGAGTTGAATGTTTTCATTGATGTTAACACAGTTAATAAGCGATATAAAAATCGTACATCCGGTGAATGGTCATGAGTCAATCATGGCTGATAACCTTCTTACTTAAGTTTGATAACAAGTAGGTGAAACCGGTGTAGATCATGCCTATCCGACGCTGTCATGGCATTCTCGACGTTTGCTTAGCCATAACCATATCGTTTGCTTTGCGTATAGAGATCATTCATTGACCGCCCACTTGCAACGCTAAGTCGTTTAGGTATATAACCCAACTAAGATCAAGTAAGGTTCAGTGGCGCTGGTATAAGATTTGATAAATATTCACGGTTAGGTGTCATTTAAGCAGATTTCCCCCCTTGTGTTTTTTAAGTGCCATGCAGTACCATGCAAAAGTTATCAATTTAGGGAGATAGACATGTTTTCAGGAAGTATCGTCGCGTTAATTACGCCTTTCGACCATGACGGTGAAGTAGACTACGTTAGTTTACAAAAATTAGTCGATTATCATGTCGCAGCAGGAACCGACGCGATTGTTTCTGTGGGTACTACTGGTGAGTCATCGACCCTTTCGGTAGAAGAACATGTCAAAGTCGTGGCGAAAACGGTCGAGTTTTCTGCTGGGCGTATACCAGTCATTGCTGGAACTGGTGCCAATGCGACTCATGAATCCGTGACGTTTAGTCGTTTACTGAATAATACTGGAATCGCGGGTTATCTGAGTGTCACTCCTTATTATAATAAACCGACTCAAGAGGGGCTATTTCAGCACTATAAAGCGATCAGTCAAGAAACTGACATTCCGGTTATTCTTTATAACGTGCCGAGCCGAACGGCTGTTGACTTAAAACCAGAAACGGTTGCTCGTTTAGCGGAACTAAAAAATATTGTTGCACTCAAAGACGCAACGGGTGATTTAAGTCGTATTGCGTTGCATCGTGAGTTGTGCGGTGACCAGTTTATTTTGCTGAGTGGCGATGACGCGACTGGGCTTGAGTTTGTTAAACTGGGTGGTAAAGGGGTTATCTCGGTTACCAATAATATTGCCGCTGCAGATATGGCTCAAATGATGTCACTTGCGCTTTCCGGTCAGTTTGCGGAAGCGGAGGTTATCAATCAACGTTTAATGCCTCTCCATAAGGGGTTGTTTGTTGAGTCTAGCCCCATTCCGGTGAAGTGGGCCGCCCATAAATTGGGTTTAATTGCACACGGCCATTTACGTTTGCCTTTGACTGAGCTTTCAGAATCTGCTCGCCCGTTCGTTGCCCAAGCTATGACAGAAGCTTGTATTCTATAACGTTTTACGGCTGAGTCTCTTCTCAGCAACTTAGGAGTTTCAATGAAGTTATCCCACCAGCTGGTTGTTGGTTCGCTGGCTGTATTGGTGTTGAGTGCTTGTTCAAGTAGTCCGGCACAGCGGCGTCAAGCAAAAAATGATTTTGCCTACTTAGAGACCAAACCATTAACGCCTTGGGTATTACCTGAAGGTGCGGTACCTCAGTTTTACCCTAACTATACGATTCCCGAAGGACAATTTCCTGGAAAAATTGGCCGGAAAGTGGATATTCGTCCACCTCAACAAATTCTTGAGTTAATTCCTGGCGCTCGTGCGGAACGGCAAAATGGTGAAGTGACGTTGTGGATGATTCGTCAAGATGAAGCCGATAGAGTATGGCAAACGGCATTAACCATGATGGAAGAGCGAGGCATTGGCGCGGTAGAGCAGAGCGATAATCGTGTCGAAACCAGTTGGATTAATTGGGTTTCTGAAGATGAGGACACCACGCTTGGTAGCCGCTATGAGTTAACTCGCGTTGAGGCTAATAATCGCTTTGGTTTTAAAATTTCCCTGATAGATTGGCGGGAAGATGGCAAGTCAATGCCGGTGACCGCAAGCAATAAAGAACGTTATAACGCTTTTATGACTAATTTAGTCACCAGCCGTTATGATCAGCAAGTAAGAGAAGAAGCGACGCGTCGAGCGCAAGAGTTAGTCAAGCAGATACCCATCACGATGGGCTCCGACCGTAGTGGTTTACCGGTGATCATTGCTCGTACGCCTTATGATGTGTTATGGCAGCGTTTACCGACTTTATTACCTGAGATGGGCTTTACTATTGAAGAGCGCAATCAGTCACAGGGCACCATCAAAGCGAAGTACGCGTCCCCCGATGATCAATTTTGGAATCACATTGGTGTCAAGCCAATGAATCTAAGAGCGGGCACTTATACCTTCTTATTTGGTGATTTAGGCAACCGAACGTCAGTCAACGTAACCAACTCGGCAGGTAAACCTGTTGAGGAAGAGCTACTGAAAGAGATGGCTCCGGTACTGGCTGCGATTGCAGAGAAATAGTTTGATACTAAGTAACCAACTATAGCGATGAGGGATACTAATGATCAGTATCCCTCTCTTTTTTAGCTTGTTCTTTTTTTTCTGTTTCCTGCTCTGATGGCGTCGGTTCTGAGGAATCAAGTTCGGCAGTCATCGATTGCAGTTTTTTGTCTAGCTCGCTGAGCTTTTCAAAGTCCTTTTTTTTGCTCATGGGTTGGAATTTGATTTTGGAGAGGTATTTGAGCGCCGCTAAATTACCAATAATCAGGCTCATGGCAGCAATTGAAATCACCCATGGGTTGAATAAAAAGTCCATATCCGTCCTGCCTATGCAATATTGATGATGTACTGATTGTAGATCGTCTCTAGGTTTTGTAATACGGTTTGTTTGCCTAATAGCTGTTCTGGTGCTAATTGTTCGGCGAGTACGTTAAGGGTTAATTGTGTTAAGCACCTTTCAGCGGTCAGTCGGTGACTAATATGCCAAGGTTCAAAGGCGACCCCGATACCATTCTGTTGGTAAGGGAAAAAAAATCCAAACGGTTCGATATGTGCTTTTAACCATAAATAGAAAGGATGTTGATGAGCCTGCAAATATTCCCAAGGCTCTAGCTGTAATGACTCTCCGGCTGGTAATCCATGACGATCAAAAACGTCAAAATCGGTTCCCCAGTGATGGCGACTTGCGCCAGGTAACGCTGACCAACGTAAAATAGCCCATACTCGTTGTTCTTCTGAGTAATGAGCGGTATCAATAGGCTGACTTGCTTCATCTAAGATCGCGAGTTCGCCACTCATTTTACGATTCCATATACTCTGCTGACGAGCAAAAGATCGAAAGCCGCTGGCGATATTAAAATTAAATCCAGCTGAATCGGCCGCTTGTTTTAAAGCAAGCAGATCTTGGCTTACCTCTGGGTGAACCCAAAAGTTTTTTTGGCCAACGATCACCGCATTGAGGTGATCGTCGGTTTTTCCGGTTAATTGTTCAGGTGACATCATTGGCCGAAAAGGTGCTCCAGCACGTTTTGATACATGTCCGTGAGTTTTTCTAAATCTGCGATGTTGACACATTCATTGACTTTATGAATGGTGGCATTGACAGGTCCTAACTCGACGACCTGTGCGCCCATTTTAGCAATAAAGCGGCCATCAGAAGTGCCTCCAGTGGTTAATAACTGGGGCTGTTGATGATTGACCTCTTGGACGGCGCAAACAACCGCATCAAGTAGCGAGCCGGCATCAGTCAGAAAAGGATCGCCACTCAATGTCCATTTTAGCTCATAGTCTAAACCATGCGCATCCAATACCGAGTGAACGCGGCGTTTGATCTCTTGCTCGGTCAATTCGGTACTAAATCGGAAATTGAATTGCACGCTAAATTCGCCAGGTATCACATTTGACGCGCCCGTTCCTGCTTGCAAGTTCGGGATTTGGAAGCTAGTTGGCGGAAAGTAAGCATTGCCGTTATCCCACGTGGTTGCCGCGAGTTCCGCTAAAGCGGGTAGCGCTTGATGTACGGGGTTATTGGCTAAATGAGGGTAAGCAACATGGCCTTGTGTTCCTTTAATGGTCAGATCACCGGTGATCGAACCACGACGCCCATTTTTAACAACATCGCCGACCTTTAAGGTACTAGAAGGTTCGCCGACAATGCACATATCAATCAGCTCATTGCGAGCCATTAACGTATCAACCACTTTAGTGGTCCCGTTAATAAAAGGGCCTTCTTCATCAGAGGTAATTAAAAAACCGATGGAACCCTTGTGATTGGGATGTTTCGCTAAAAAGCGTTCCACCGCCACTATCATGCAAGCTAATGAGCCTTTCATATCCGCGGCACCACGACCATGCAGATAGCCATCAATGACGGTTGGTTGAAAGGGCGGTGTGTGCCACTGAAAAAGAGGTCCAGCAGGGACAACATCGGTATGACCTGCAAACACAAACAAAGGACCTTCGGTTCCTTTACGAGCCCAAAAGTTGGTCGTATCTTCGAAGACCATCGGCTCAATATTAAAGCCCAGCGCGGTAAGGCGTTCAATCATCACCTGTTGGCAACCTGCATCATTTGGGGTGACGGATTCGCGACTGATCAAATCTTTTGCCAGCGCGAGTACGGGGCTATCTATCATCCTTATTGTCCTTGTGGTGATGGAAAAAGAGTAGCGTAATCATCGGTACTAAAACCGACATAGAGTAACTTCTCGATACGTAAAATCGGACGTTTAATCATCGCAGGTTGGTCAAGCAACAAAGGGAGAGCAGTCGTTTCATTGAGACTCTCTTTTTGCTGTGGGCTCAATTGGCGATAAGTCGTTCCCCGTTTATTGATCACATTCTGCCAACCGAGTGCTTGAAAAAACTCATTCACTAACTCAGCAGTAATACCATCTTTTCGGTAATCATGAAATTGATATTCGACCCCTTTGGCGTCTAACCATTTTCGCGCTTTTTTGATGGTGTCACAGTTGGGGATGCCGTAAAGAGTAATAAGCATAAGATTCCTTTTCCTCGCTCTGGTGCCAATTTATTGTAATTATTGGCCCGTTAACAATAGGGGTGAATTTAGTGTCTAAATCCTAACAGGAAGCGTAAGCAGTGACAAAAAAACCTATTTGGCGGTTTGATATTGTTAAGATGATTTGGCTGTGCATGTACAAAAAATATACGGGTGACAGGTTAAGGATAAGAAAGTGGTTCGGTAGCGCCACCGATTGGCTTGTTATTGATCGAACGCAACATCTTAACTGACAAAACAGAAATAATGTGTTCTGCACCATTTAGGAGGTATCAATGGAATTGAGTCCTGTTTTTGCAAGGCGTTTGTATCTCGCCTTATTAGTTGAAAGCCTTGAACGGCCAAATGTTCCCAAGTTGATTGAAAAAACCGGATGGCCGCGTCGCACCATTCAGGATGTGATCAAAGCGATGCCGGGGATCGGAATTGAGCTCAGCTTTGTTCAAGACGGACGTCGTCATAATGATGGCTATTATCGGTTATCGGATTGGGGGCCGTTTGATAGTCAATGGGTCATCCAACGTAAAGCGGCTATTGCAGCAAGCCTTGGATTTCATGCTTAAGCCAGTCTATGCTTAACTCCTATCACTTAGCGTGTTTGGAACGAACTGGGTAGCGAGTTTTACTCATACGAACGGTCCTGGATTTGGGCCGTTTTTTTCGTTCTGGAAGAATGTAACGCTTTACTCGCTCTCGCATTGCCCTCAACTTTTTAGGGATTGAGCCGGGTGAGGCTATCGCACACCACATCAGTTCATCTTGGATATCTCGAAGTGCCATCATAAAGCTTATTCGAAGAGGTGATACCTTGGCTTCTTTCGCAATGCGG